>CAYJBU010000227.1:3282-3598 GCA_964368155.1 uncultured Eubacteriales bacterium
TTGTTGTTTAGAATTAATAATTCTTCTCCTGAATAAACCATGCAAAGCACAGTTAAAATAACATTTTCGCTTTTACTCATTTTAAACTCCATTCTTTTAGAAATGTTAAATTGTAATTATATAGCAAAATAAAGCAAATATCTATTATATATAATATGACCATTTAATTTCAAAGTTTTAAATTGCTATAGCTCCAAAATAACTAATTTTTTGTATTATATCACTATTACCTTGTTATTTCAATAAAATAGGAGTGAATTTTTTATTGAAATTCACTAATCGACAAAAAAATCGAAGAAATTGTTTGAAAACACTT
>CAYJBU010000228.1:0-3566 GCA_964368155.1 uncultured Eubacteriales bacterium
AATTTTCAGCACTTTTTCTGCATGACATCCAAATGTGTCACACCTTATGGTGCGGCAAATGGGACTTGAACCCATACGTCGAAGACACACGCCCCTCAAACGTGCCTGTCTGCCTATTCCAGCACTGCCGCGCTTATTATTGCTGTTATTTGAGCAACAGAGATATTATATCACTTTATACAAGGTGTGTCAATACTTTTTTGGAGATGAAATTTGTGTCTTTTTTGTATATAGCCTCAATTAAATGTTGTTTTTGATATTACTTAATTAAATGAGCAAAAAAATAAATAAATGAGGTGAAAAGAACTATTATATCGGTACGTGTGAAAAGCAAAACTAAAAAAACAAAGTAACTAACAGATGTTTTTTGTGTTGACACCCCTATAAGACGAGGTATATAATATTAATGCTGATGAATTTGAAAATTTGTATGTTACGATAGATTTTGGGACGATTATTGTCGTTTGTCTACTTTTCTTCAAAGTGTGATGTTCTAATATTAATCAATTTATGTTTTGCCATATTGATTGATTATAAAATATTTTTTTGTCGACAAATCGGCTGATTGGAGTATTATCATGGGTTTTAAAATTGGGATTATTGGTTGCGGACAGTTTGCAAACAGCTTTATTGAGCTATATAATGCTCATCCTTTGGTGGAGGAGGTGGTGCTTTGTGATATAATTCCTGAAAGGGTTGAAGAGGCTTCTAAAAAATTCGGTATAGAAAAAGGACTGAAAGAAGATTTTTACACAGGGACTGCACCTGTGCATAATATAAAAAGGCTTCCCGAGTCTTTTAAAGGTTGGTTCAATGGACATCACGGTTCGCATCAATTTCTAACAGATGACTTTTGTAAGGCGGTTAGCGAAAACAAAATGCCACCTAACCACGCTTGGGCAGCGGCAAAGTATTGTGTTCCGGGATTGATAGCACATCAGTCGTCAATAAAAGGTGGGCAATTGTTAGAAGTTCCTTTTATTGGCGAACTACCGAATGAGTTTGAAATACTGGCTCCGGATGATATGATATAGCATAAATGTGAGGATATAGCCTTACTGCAAGGCTTTTCCTTGTTCTAAAACCCAAAATCTTCGACCACAAAAGAGTAGATTGTGTTATTAACAAGGCAGGCAACGACGTTAAACTCGTGTTTTACTAGAAGGATATCACAGTTTAATGGCAAAATATACTTTTGGGGGCAGATTCGTATTATATCGGTCAGGCTAGATTGACTAAGAGAGGAAAAGGGATAAAGTGAATTATCAAGAAATTAACTCAAAAACCATAGATGAATGGGTCGAAAATGGCTGGGAATGGGGAAAACCTATTTCTAGCACCGAATATCAAGAAGCGAAAAAAGGGAATTGGGGAGTATACTTAACTCCCACAAAACACATGCCGATTTCGTGGTTCCCTGACTCGATTGAAAACTTAAAAATATTGGGTCTTGCGTCAGGAGGAGGGCAACAAATGCCCATATTTTCTGCGCTTAATGCGAAGTGTACTGTTTTGGATTACTCGCTAAAACAGCTTGAGTCAGAAAAGCTCATTTCACAGCGTGAAGGATACGAAATTGATATATTGCATTATGACATGACACAGAAATTGCCCTTTGAAGACGAAAGTTTTGACATTGTTTTTCATCCGGTTTCCAATTGCTATGTGGAAGATGTGAAATCTATTTTCAAAGAGTGTTATCGCATTTTGAAAAAAGGTGGAATTTTTGTAGGGGGATTTGACAATGGCGTGAATTTTATCACGAATGACGGAGAGAAAATCGAAAATGCTCTGCCGTTTAATCCTCTGAAAAATAAAGAGCAAATGGAATTGTTGATTAAAGATAATGACGGTGTTCAATTTTCTCATACCATAGAAGAGCAAATAGGCGGCCAGCTAGAGGCTGGATTTTTGCTGACAAATGTTTACGAGGACACTAATGGTTCAGGAAGACTACACGAGTTGAATATTCCGTGCTTTTTGGCAACAAGAGCACTAAAACTATAACCGAATGAGTTTAAAATAACAGTTTAGGGGATGTCGCATTAACAAATTATTTTGTCAAAATAGATAAACCATAGTAGGGACAGGCTTCCACTCCTGTCCGAAAACATCAGTTTCTTACCAGTTTCACAGGAGGTCATACCTCCTTTCGGGAGGGCGTGCCCTCCCGTACTTTTTGTTCGCCCCTTTGGGGGCTTTTTCACCTTAACACGACCGCCTCATTTTTGCTGAAAATGAGTATTTATGGAAATCTAATTAATAATAAAATAATTTTTGAAACAAAACTCAAATCTGTTAGTTATTATTGTGAGAGGGGGATAAGATGAATATTGAAGAAATTTATAATACATATTTTAAAGATATATATTTATTTATCTATAGCATATGTAAAACAGAAGATTTAGCTCAAGACATTACACAGGACACCTTTGTAAAAGCGATGAAAAATCTCGATAAATTTGATGGAAAAAAAGACATTAAAGCATGGCTTTTTACCATTGCAAAAAATACATATTATACCCATTACAACAAAAACAAAAAAATATCTAACAGCGAGATAATAGAAAATTCAGCAACACAGGAAAATACAACACTGGATAACTATATTATTAAAGAGCAGGTAATCGAAATTCAAAAGGCTTTGAACAACATCGGCGAACTATATAAAGAGGTTTTTATGCTGAAGTTTTATGCTGAAGTTTCTTATGAAAATATAGCTGAGATTTTTGGAAAAAGTTCTCGTTGGGCAAGAGTTATTTTTTTTAGAGCGAAAAAGCAAATTTTAGAGCAAATGGAGGGTCTATAGTTTGAATAATAAAGAATGTAGTGTAGTGAGAGATGTTTTGCCTCTTTACATTGATGAAATTTTACTCGACGACACAAAAAAATTTGTAGAAGAGCATTTAGAAAATTGCTCAAATTGCAGAAAAGAGCTTCATGTCTTGCAAGAGGATTTGATAAACACACAAGCGATTGATACAGCTATTCCTCTTAAAAAGTTCAAAAAAACTATTAAAAAAAATATAATGCTAACAGTTTTACTCTCCGTTGTAGTGGTGATTGCTGTTTCAGTTTCTATTTTTGCTATCAACGCAACCATGCAGATTAGTTTATATCAAGAAGAAAAAGCCCAGCACAACCTTACAAATTGGCATAATTTATATTTGATGAGCCGAACAGTAAAACACTCAGTTACGAGTACCGAAGATATCGATGAAGCAATTTCTTGGCATGTTAACACCACTGTATATCGTGCGATAGATGGCATTTCTCCTGACTTTAACTATGGATACTATATGTTTTTTGGCATTGAATATGACATGCTATTAAAGGCTTTGTTATATGACGAGCTAAGCGAGGATGAAAAACAGGAGGCTTTTAGCTTATTTATTGACATGAACAATCAGCTTTATGACTTGACTGTTTTTGTGATTGAGCTCAGTGACGAGGAGTTGCTTGAACTTATAGATGAAAATTCTGAAACCTACAAGAATTTAGCACTTAGAATAGAAGAATTTTGTCTTGAATATCACGAGAAAATATCAGATTATATTTGATGTTTT
>CAYJBU010000229.1:0-3563 GCA_964368155.1 uncultured Eubacteriales bacterium
TGAAATTCAATTAGGTAGCAGAATGATAAAAGTTGAAGTGTTGAAAGTTGTTGAATTTGCAAAAAAAGAAGAGGTGTCTTTATTGTATAATATCATCTCTTAATAGGTAATAATCTTCTATTTTTAAACATATATTTATATCAATTCAAAGTCTAAACTCCGATGAGTTAAAAAAATACAGAAAAGGAATTGATGATTATGCCAGAAGAGAAAAAAAGCAATAAATTATTAAAAGAAGCACACAAATTTGAGTGTCTTTCAAGAGAATTAGTTAAAGCAAACTGTGTTTCTAAAATTGACTATCTTTCACCGCAAGCAGTGCTGATTACTACTGAGTTAGGTAAAATGTCTGTAAAAGGCGACGACTTGTTTGTTGATAGCCTAAATAAAGAAACTGGTGAAATTTATATCAAGGGGAATATTTGCGTTATTACATATCACGAAAAAGATACTAACAACAAGTGGATTAAAAGAGTTTTCGGATAAGGAGATACAATCTTTATGGATAATCTTTCTGAAATCGTCACAGTCTCACTTATAAGTGGTGTTGGCTTGGGTGTTGTTTGGTTTTTTCAAAATTTTATATCTCACATGTTTTTAAAGAGTAAAATAGTGATTTTTTTAGTTGATGCATTGTTTGTATTATTTGCTTGTGTTGTCAGTTTTTTGATTGCAATTGCAGTAAGCGCAGGTTTTCCAAGATTAATTCAATTCGCATGTGAGCTAATTGGTTTTTTTTCTGTGTTATACTTAAGTGACGGATTAAAAACAAAATATAAAAAAAGTATTAAGTTTAAAAATAACACTTGATAATTCTTTAATTAGTGTGTATAATGTTAGACGTAGGTTGTCATTAAGGAGCCAGTTTGTTGAAAGCTGTGTTTATTGAATGAAAGGAAAACGTTTTTATGCTAAAGGAAGTTAAAGTAAATAAATATAAAGGTAGTTTTATTTTAAAAATTTCGTTATTTTCGCTTATTGTTTTTGTGCTTGCAACTCTTATCAACCAGCAGATTACTATAAGTGAAATGACTGATAAATTAGATAGCACAAATATGATGATTAGCGAACAGCTGACGGTAAATGAAGAGTTACAATATTCTATCGACGAAGGTAGAGCAGGTGGAGATGTTTTTGCTGAAAACTATGCGAGGTCTGAGCTCAACTATGCAAAACAGGGCGAGAGAGTTTTTGTCAACATCGGTGGAAATTAGTTAGAGAGTTTTAGAAGGGAATTAAATTTTTATGCAAGTTGAGGTAGGGTCGATTTTCGAGGGCAAAGTAACAGGGATAACAAAATTTGGAGCTTTTGTGGATTTTGCGCAAGGGAAAAAAGGTATGGTACATATTTCTGAAGTTTCATCTACTTTTGTTAAGGAAATCAAAGATTTTGTCAAAGAAGGTCAAGATGTGAAAGTAAAAGTAATTTCTGTTTCTGATGACGGTAAAATTGCTTTGTCAATGAAAAAAGCTGAACCAATGGAGAAACCTGCACCGGTTCCACAAAGAATTCAAAGACCCAAAAGAGTTGAGTTTGTTCACGAACCACAACGTCCTTCCAGACCGGGAGATTTTGAATGGCAAAATAAATCACAGGGTGGAAATTTCGAAGATATGATGTCCAGATTTAAGCAAACCAGTGATGAAAAAATGTCAGATTTAAAGAGAATTAATGAAACAAAACGTGGTGGGGGCTACTCCAGACGAGATAGTAGATAGATTTTTTGGGCGCTCAACTGCGAAGTTGTCGCCCTTTTTAATTGCAGATTGAAAGGTTGGGGAAATAATAAATGAGAACAATTAATTCATATGAAATTACTGATAAGGTTGCGGAATTATTCATTGAGGCGAATAAATTTCTGCCAAAAGATTTAGAAAAGAAGATTTTTTCATGTGTAGAATTAGAAGAGTCATCTTTATCAAAAGCTATAATGAGCGACTTGAGTGCTAATATTAAAGCGGCAAAAGATATGGACATTCCAATATGCCAAGATACTGGAATGGCGGTTGTTTTTGCTGAAATAGGACAAGATGTACATATTAATGGAAATTTTGAACAGGCGGTAAATAATGGAGTGAAGAAAGCGTATTTAGAGGGTTTGCTCCGTTGCTCAGTTGTTAAAGACCCAATTTTCAGAACTAATACTGATGACAACACGCCTGCTATCATACATACTAGGTTAGTTGATGGTGACAAAATAAAACTAACAGCGGCACCAAAAGGATTTGGCAGCGAAAATATGTCTAGGATTAAAATGTTTAATCCGTCTGCGAGTGAAAGTGATATTATTGATTTTATTGTTGAGACAGTAAAAATAGCAGGTTCAAATCCATGTCCTCCGATTGTTTTAGGTGTTGGAATTGGTGGAGATTTTGAGTATTGTGCTATTTTGGCAAAAAAAGCATTGTGCAGAAACATAAATACAAGAAATTCTGTAGAGTATTATAGAAATCTTGAAGAGAGGATGCTTTATGCAGTTAATGCAACAGGAATTGGCCCTCAGGGGTTTGGTGGAAACACCACTGCTCTTTGTGTTAATATTGAGCAATTTCCCACTCATATCGCTGGACTTCCTGTAGCCGTCAATGTGGGGTGTCACGTTACAAGACATAAAAATATTATTATTTAGAAAATAATGCTTGAATTATTCATTTAAATGTGCTATAATACTAATAGATAATTACTTGTTCAAAAGTATTTGTCTATTCTGCTAAGTGATTAAAAGCAGAACTAATGTAAATTCGCATAGAAAGGAAAGAATTATTTTGATATCTCAAAATAATTCAAGGTGTCGGTATGAATATTAAAACTATCGGTAGAAAAGTGACTTTAAGAGAAAACTTTATTGCATTAGTAGAGAAGAAAATGTCAAAATTTGATAAGATTTTTGATGATGATGCAGAAGTAGTTGTAACCGTAACCTTAGAGCGAAATCATCAAGTGGTTGAAGTTACAATCAAACAAAGGGGCATGTTCTACAGAGCAGAGGCACAAGCGAGCGAAATGAACGAAGCTGTTGATATTGTTATCAAAAAACTTGGTAAACAAATCAGAAAGAATAAAACAAAACTTCTTAATACAAAAAAAGTAAAAGCTGTTGAATATTCTGATGAATTGTATGAAGAACCAGAAGATGAATATCAAATTGCTAAAGTGAAAAAATTCTTCGTGAAAGAAATGACTGTTGAAGAGGCTATACTTCAAATGAACTTAATAGGACATGAGTTCTTTATGTTTAGAAGTGGTGAGACAGGCGAGATTAATGTTGTATACAAAAGAAGAAGCGGAGACTATGGAGTTTTAGAGCCTAGTGATTCTGAATAAGGATAATTCCATCGAAAAATTTGATGTAGTAAGAATAGTCTTGCATTCTTAATATTTGTATCATTGTTATGATTTACACTTTCATTTATTCGTATAGGAATTCGAGTAAATCGTATTTATTATAAGGAATTTTTGATCAACCTAGAAATTATATGAATAGACGGATAGAAAGCAATGTGGATTTAAGTGCTTTCCTATCCGTCTTTTTTTTGTGAAGAGAATTGGAGAATTAAACCCT
>CAYJBU010000230.1:0-3553 GCA_964368155.1 uncultured Eubacteriales bacterium
ATTATACAAAATTTTTATTTTGTATAATTATATCATTAAATTTCAACTATGTCAAGTCATTGCTTTTATGTGTCTCTCTTGTAAAAATCACGCTTAACCTTTGCAACATGCTAACTTATAGCACTACTGCTCCACCAATATCTATCAATTTGTCTTCAGATAATGAAATACAATCAAAGCCATACTTTGAGCAAAAGTTAATGATTTCGTTAGCACTTGGGTGTAAAAGTAAATTTCCGAAGAAAAAAACATTTTTGTCAACTACAAACGAGCTTCCTCCAATGAATCCAAAATTATACCCATTTAAATCTATGTATCCTTCTTTAATCAATAGGACTTCTACATCATGTTGCATAGCTGCATTAGCTATTCCTAAATCAGCTGTAATGATTGCTCTGTCATTTAGTTTTAACACAGAACATTTTGTGTATCCTTGTTTTACATTTATAATGTTATAGTTGTTTTCTATAAAATAACTGCATAGTCTCGCATCTATACCTTTTTCAAAACAGAAAACTTTTTTGCCCAGTATAAGACAATTCAGCAAACAATCTTTGGGATATATATTTGAAGGAACCTCTTCAGTTTTATGTATTTTATGATTGTGAATATTATATGAACAATTTCTTAGAATGAATATTTCTTCTTCATTTATTTTTAATACATGTAAATCTGCATGCGAGGACGTTCGCTCATCTAGTAATTCATTCTTTTTTGTGGGTATACAATCATAACCCACGTTTTTAATTGTTTCATAAAAACGTGGGTATTCATTAGAAATCAATATTGTCATTTGCTACAAGCCTCAAACGCTTCACGCAAATTTCTAACACCAACGATTTCAATTTGTGCGTTAAAGCTAACTTTTTTTGAGTTGTGATAAGGTATAACACATCTTGCAAACCCTAGTCTAGTTGCCTCGATTATTCTAGATTCAATGTGATTAACACTTCTAAGCTCGCCTGCTAGTCCAACTTCGCCAAAAACAAGGGTGTCTTCCCTAATTTGAGTATCTTTTAAACTTGAAACTAAAGCCATTGCTACTGCCAAATCAACAGCGGGTTCGTCAAGTCTTAATCCGCCTACTACATTGACATAAGCGTCTAAATTAGAGAAATAAAACCCTGCTCTTTTTTCGAGAACTGCCAATATCAAAGCCATTCTGTTGTAGTCATAACCTGTAGCCATTCTGCGCGGATTACCAAATCCACTTGTTGTTGCAAGTCCTTGAATTTCTGCTAGAATTGGCCTTGTGCCTTCCATAACAGCTGTTACACAAGTACCAGAAGCATTTTTGGGTCTCCCCTCTAACAATGCTTTTGATGGGTTTTCTACTTGAGATAATCCACCTTGCCCCATATCAAAAACTCCGATTTCATTCGTTGAACCATAACGATTTTTAACAGCACGTAAAATTCTATAAGTCATTTGTCTGTCGCCCTCAAAATATAGAACAGCATCAACAATATGCTCTAGAACTTTTGGTCCGGCAATTGCTCCATCTTTATTAACATGACCAACCAAAATCACAGGTATGTCAAGCGATTTTGCACATCGCATGATTGCATTTGTACATTCTCTCACTTGAGTTACACTTCCTGGAGAAGATGAAATATCAGTGTGATTCATAGTTTGAATTGAGTCAATCATCACAATGTCTGGTTTTTCTTGAGTAATTTGTTCGGTTATATATTGAACATCTGTTTCAGTCAATATCTTAATTTTTTCGCTGTCTACATCAAGCCTTTGCGCACGAAGCTTAATTTGTCTTGCAGACTCCTCTCCTGAAACATAAAGAATATCTAATGTTTCTCCTAAATGCTGACAAACTTGCAGTAAAATGGTTGATTTTCCAATACCCGGGTCTCCGCTAATAAGAACAAGAGAACCTTTTACCAAACCACCACCTAAAACTCTGTCAAACTCAGAAAGCCCTGTTTTATATCTATGCTCATTTTCAGTGTCAATTTCTCCTATAGAAAGAGGCCTATTACCTACTAAATTTTTTGTATAGATATTTGAGGTTTTAGAAGACGAGGAAGCGACTTTAATACTTTCGACCATACAATTCCAGTTGCTGCAATCAGGGCACTTCCCTGCCCATTTAGGTGATTCATAACCGCATTCGTTACAAATATAAACACTTTTAGCTTTAGCTGCCATATTTTAGTATTCCTTTGCAAATCTAGAGAGAGCTTCTACATAGAAATAATCTCCCATAACATTACACTCGTCAACACCTTTGTTCTCACAAAGATTATATCCACTTGCTTTTTCATAAGTTCCCATTAGTAATTGACCGTTTGAGAACAAATAATCTTTAACAGAACAGCTGTTGCACAAAACTTTCTTCATTTTTTTTGCAATAGAAAAATAGTAATCTGCTTTATCTTTTGGGAGTTTATCCATTATCTCCATCAATGAACAAACAAAAATCGCCGCAGCGGTAGTATCTACAACCTCGTCAGAATTTTCGTCAAAGCTTAAATCCCAAATAGGGATAAGTTTTGATGTTAGGTTTTCGATAAAATAATCACATACTCTGTAAAATGCTTCTAAGAACGAACTTTCTTGAAGTCTTTCATATGCTACTGCTAGTCCATATGCAGCAAGAGCTTGGTTTTTTGAAGCAATTGTGCTTGAACTATAAGAAGTGTGAGCTATTTTCTCTTTTATTTTATTATTCTCATCAAAGCTCAACATTTCAATAACAGAACCGTCAGGATTAATCATATAATTTATAAATGTAGTTACATGTGACTTTGCAATTGAAGAATAATCTTTTTCAGTTGCTTCACAAAGAAGTGGAATTCCCATTAATGAATTTACACTTAAAATGTACCCATCAATTTCACGTTCTTTATACAAAGAATCAACAAATCCTCTTTGAGCACTATATCTCGAACTGATGTAATCAGCTGCGTCAAACACAATTTTACGGGCTTTTTCATTTCCTGTAAGTTTATAGTAAAGTAGCGCAGAAGGAGTAAAGATAAATCCTAAATCAAACTCATGCAAATTTCTGTTTACCATAGCTTGAAATTTATCTAGTTGAATTTCAATGCCTTCTTTAAACTTACTATCTTGTGTGAGGTGATAAAGAATACATAATTCGCCTGTATAAAAGCCAGTTTCAGTGCTCTCGTCTCTTTTGTAGAACTCATTCTCGCTAACAGCGCTTTTAAAATCTTCAGGTCCCAACTCGTGAATAACAGCATAAGCTTGTGCTTTTGCGTTTTGTATTGCTTCCAGTAACTCTTCTTTGCTTATATTATCGTATTTTGAAAAATCTATCATGTCAGTGTCTCCATCGAATTAAATTTTATAACTTGGGCGAAATTGACTAAATGTAGTATAGTCTTAACTAATTTTACCATAATTAAATTAAAAGTCAATGTTTTTTGCACAAAAAAGCTGTCGCGTAGCGACAGCTTAAAGAAATCTTACTGACGAGCAGATATATAATCTACAATTGCTCCAACAGTTTTAATATTCTCTACTTCAGAATCAGGAATTTCTATTTCAAATTCGTCCTCAATTGACATTAGTAAAT
>CAYJBU010000231.1:0-3540 GCA_964368155.1 uncultured Eubacteriales bacterium
ATCCAAAAAAAGTAAACCTAGGTCTAAAATGAGATTTTACTCCATTTGAAACATATGGTGTTTGAGAAAATGGTGCACTAATCCATTTTGCATTCCATTTTTCATTCATTTTACCTGTCTCAAACCATGAAGATTTTTCAGCACTTTTTCCCTCATTCGATTTTACCAAGACTTTATAATAATAGCGAGTTCTAGGCTTGGTTTTTATTGGAACAGCATAAGCTATACCATCTATTTCTGAGCTCTCTTTACTGTCGAAGATAAGGTTATCAAAGTTTTCATCATCAGAAAGCAATATTCTCACAGATTTTTTAGTTTTTCCAACTGCATCCACTTTAAAATTTATGACTATTGTTTCCACATCAAAACCAATAGGCTCTTTAATATGATTTACTTTTAAATCTACAATTTTCATATACTAACGCCCCTATTCGGTTTCTTAATCTGAAATAATTTTAACTATTTTTTCGGTAGTTTTGTCTGCATAATGTACTATAGCCGTCCATTTAGCCTCGCCTTTTATATTCGCTATTGCTGCTTGTCTCCAGTTTGACTCGGCATATACCAAAAATGGTTCGTCATAAGCAGTATAGATATGAACATCGTTTCTATAAAACTCAACATAGTCAATCATTTCAGGATATAGGCTAGCTAGCTTCACCCAACGTTTGTTTTGAGTTGTGGTTGTCGGCTCTAACCCTTGAAGATAAACTGTTTCCTTAATATCTATGGCAATCCCCAATTCGTCAGCCATTCTCATGGCAAAAAATTTATCCTCACCGTCAAGAATTTCCCAATAAGTAGGAACTTCCTGCTTTGTCGCGTTGTTGTAATATCCCCATGAAACTCCCTCATTCATTGCAACTCTCATATTCCCTATGTCTTGCGAATCCTCGTTGCAAATAATTGGTCTTTCGGGCAAAATTTCTTTTGCCTTTACAATTTTGTTATACAACTCACCTCTAGTCAATCGGTTTCCGTGAATAAAAATACAGTCCGAATTTTGTGCAATTTTCTCGGAATAATGAACACCCATTCCACTACAACCGACTAACATTCCGTCCGATTCACGTCTTGCTATGTCCATTAATTCGCACATTCCCTCGTCTGTGTAAATAATTGGGTGAACTTTAAAATTCCCCTCTGCGTTTTCGTTTGCAATTTCAATAATTACGTTTGTAAAACCTTTATCTCTTAGCCAATTCGACATGAATTTTGTAGCGCTGATAATCCCATTGTCGTCTTTGATTTTTGCAGCTTGTGCTCCGTAAAAATAACTGACTATAACCACCATACCAATTTCATCTGCAGAGATTATCAATCTTTCAAGTCTTCTTAAATATTTTTCGTCAACGCTAAGTCCATCTTCGCCATATGGGTTACAGTTGATTTGGTCGTTGGTAAGCGAAAAACAAGTTCCTCCACCTTGAACCCCTACTGTAAACGCCCTCAAACCGAATTCATACCATTTTGGAAGTGCATCAATCAATTTATCTGTGTTTTCTTCTGCATTCCATTTATCAATTCCAAATCTGGAAAATTGCTCAGGATTTACACTGTCGTCAAAGATCCCTTGAATAAATCTTGCATTCATTAACAATCCTTGCTTTTTGCAATTTTTTATCTCGCTGTATACAGGTTTATCGTTTATCAAAAATAATCGCCCTTTAATACTCACTTTAGTTTTCATTTTATACACATTCCTTTCAAACTAATCACTATACCCCTCTAAATTTTCATTGTACCAATCGCACGTGATATTTTGTGTAATTAAACCGCTGTCTGGATTGTCCGGAAGTTCAAATTTAAAGTTGTTTTTCCATTTCCCTTTTTCGCTAAGGGTTTTAACTCCTGAATTTTCTAAATAAGTAATAAGTTTTTCTCTGTATGTTTCTTGAATTTTATTGCATGACGGCACGCCTGCTAAGTTTCTTGTTTCTTTATCAAGCTTCTTGTCAAACAAAAACTCTTTATTGTCGGGCGCAGAGTAGATATATTTCCAGTTTTCATCGCTAATCATATAGCTTCCAAAAACATTCCTAAACAGGTTAATATCCTCTTTAATTTCATTTGGAATATGTTTCGCACTGCCATTTCTAGCCTCTTGATAACAAGTGTAGAATGAATAGACACAGTCGTGAGTTTCGTTTGCAATATCTATACCGTCAGTAGGATAAGCAGAACTGTCAACTCCGGCAGCATTTAAAAAAGTTGGGAATAAGTCCACCAAGCTAACGGGTGAATAATTCTTTTCACCGCCCTCAAAAACTCCTTTTTGATAGCAGATAAAAGGGATTTTCGCAGCTGAGTCGTGCGCCGAGCGTTTTCCAAAACAGCCGTAATCTCCAAGCAACTCTCCGTGGTCTGATGTGAAAAGAATTAGCGTGTTTTCTAGTTGCTCTGTTTTTTCAAGCGCTTCTAAAATTCTACCAATTTGGAAGTCAACAAAAGATACACAGGAATAGTAATACGCCTTCATACAACGAATTAAGTTAATATCTTTTCCTAAATCTCTGTATTTATATCTGTTTTGAACTTTGTTTACAAACATCTGTAAACTCTCGTCGTCATGTGTGTGAAGTGGCAACGGCATGCGAACAGGGTCGTATAACTTATGCCACGGAACAGGAGGTGCAAATGGTGGGTGTGGGTGAATAAAGCTTGAAAAAAGGTACCACGGTTTTTCCCCTGCTTCACCAATAAACTTTACGCTTCTATCACCTATCCAGTTTGTTGGGTGCAAATGTGACGGCAATCTCGAGGGTTGTGGTATGTAATACATCGGACCTCTGACACCATGTGCTTCGTATGTATAATCATACCCATTTTTGCAAAGCTCTCTATAGTAAGGTTCGTTTTCGAGTTTCTCGGGCGAAAGTTCCTCTTGCCTTTCTCTTGTTTCAAATCCCCTTAAAGCATTTCCGTCTGGAGTGAAATGGCACTTTCCTATGCCATGAGTTCTGTATCCATTTGACGTTAACACATCCATAAACGATGTTAAATCTTCTGGCATTCCATCATTGCTATAGCAATTTGTCTTTGTTGGATACAGTCCTGTAATCATCGAACATCTCGCCGCAACACAAACAGGTGAAGGAGTATAAGCATTTTGAAAACTTACTCCCATATTCACTAACTTGTCTAAATTTGGCGTTTTGATATGTGGATTTCCATGTGCTCCAATCGCATCAAATCTTAATTGATCCGTGAAAATATGTAATATATTTGGCTTTTTCTTCTGCATAATTGTACCCTTATCATATTGACACACAAGAGATAATTTTTCTGTGCCAAAATGACTTCACCTTTCTTCTTTCTTTTTTTCAGACAACTCAACGCTTACACCACACGTAAATTTAACAATAATTATACACTTTATTTAAATAAAATGCAACCTTTATGGGAATTCATACTAATTCCAGCCTTGTTGTATATAAATCTTTTGAGTTCTTTCCTATTGATATTTCAAAGATTCCTTTTTCTACTTCTTTGAAGCCTGCTTGCTCCGTCGACTTGTGCAGCTTCAAGTAAAGATTGGTC
>CAYJBU010000232.1:0-3525 GCA_964368155.1 uncultured Eubacteriales bacterium
ATAAGTAATATCCTGAATTTTAATTAAGCACACTCTTTGAATAATTGACAAAAGATTGCTCCGGTGATATAATTATTTAGATAAAACATCTAAAAATGTATGGGCGATTAGTAAGGGGTATTATGATGCATGAGCATAGGAAGGGTTGATGAATTTTTTGAAACGTATATTGAAACAGATTTATGGTTGGTTTTTTCCGAATTTGTGTCTTTTTTGTTCTGAATACACAAACCCTGAGGAGTTTGCGTGCAAAAAATGTATGCCCGACAGACTGATAGAAAGAAATTTTAATCTTAAAATTGGACAACAGCAAAAATTTTTGTATTGTTTCAGCTTGGACAATTACGAGGGTGAAATACAAAAGTATGTGGAAAACTTTAAATATAAGGGTAAAAAAGCATATGCAAGAAAGTATGCATTTCTGCTTAAATCATTAATGAGTGAAGAGGATTTATCTTTGTTTCATAGTGTATGCTATGTTCCGATGACTGCAAAAAAAGAGAAGAGGAGAGGGTATAATCAAGCTAAAATCTTAGCAAAAGAATTCTCGAAAATTTCTGGAATTCCTCTTTGTGATTTGCTTTTGAAAGTGAAAGAAAATCGAACACAACATACATTGAAATACGATGAAAGAATTAAAAATATAAAAGCAGTTTACACATGTAAGCTCGACATAAACGGACAAAATATTTTACTGATAGATGATATTATAACAACGGGTGCAACGATATGTGAATGTGCGAAAGAGTTATATCGCGCAGGTGCGCTAAACGTAAAGGCGCTGAGTATCGCTAGCACTGAATTTAAGTCTTAGGAGGGGAGATTTTGTCCGAAGCTCTGGTTATAGTTATACATATCGGAAGTAAGAGTGCGTTTGTTGCTCTTTTTAGCGATGAAGATTTGCTTTGTATGAAAAAAATAGACACCGGTGGAACTTTTTTTAACAAATCATTAATCGAATACGTTAATAGGCACTACAAAATGAAAATTGATGAAGAGACAGCAGAGAGAGTTAAGAAAAAAATTGGTTGTGTTACTCCTATGCCAAAGCAAATTTTTATGAATGTAAAAACAGAAAAAATTCATACTGGTTGTGAACAAAAAATTAGTTTAGGTTCTGACGAGTTAGTTATTGCGTATATGAACGAGATGAATAAAATTTGCGAAGCATTTTTGAAATGCTTGCTTTTTGTGCCTGATAGGCAAGAGGTGAATATTTTCTTGTCGGGTAGTTGTTCGAAAGTATATGGTGTTGAAAAGTTTTTAAGAAAAAGATTTAATTTGCCTCCTTTGTGCAATTCCAGCGGATTTGTAAATTTGCCACTTGACAAAAGTTTTAACAGATGATATCATATTAATGATATATCTTGCGATGATAAGGACTTTTATTGCTATAATTTGTAAAAGAGAGTGTTCGCCCTCGGCTGAAAGCGAATGTAACAATGAGCGATGATTACCACCTTTGAGCATTTGCCGAAATAAGGTAAACGTATAACTGCGTTAAAGTTTTAATGAGATTTGCCAATGTGCAAAATACGGGTGGAACCGTGGGAATAGAATTTTCCCGCCCCGAGAGAATTAACTCTCGGGGCGGTTTTTTTAGTTTAGAGAGGCTACCTCATTAAAGAGTTTTTTCGTCAAATTGTATCAAGTAAATTAAATATTAATAGGGAGGCAGATATTGTGAACCATATTGGAGTTAAAGAAATGGAAACAGAAAGATTGATTTTAAGAAAGATAACAAAAAATGACACCATAGCTGCTTTTGATAACTGGTGTAGTGATGATTTAGTTACCGAATATCTTCGATGGAGTAGCCATGAAAATGTTGAAACCACTAAAAATATTATCTCTTTTTTCGTTGATGCTTATGCTAAACCTAATTTTTATTTATGGGCGATTGTGCCTAAAGATATAAATGTGCCAATAGGAACTATAAGCGTAGTCAAAATGAATGAAGAACTTAATTGTGTCCACATTGGGTATTGTGTTGGAAGTAAATGGTGGAATAAAGGTTTTACTACTGAAGCATTTAAAGCGATTATTCCCTTTTTATTTGAAGAAGTAAAAGTTAATCGCATAGAATCACAGCATGACCCAAGAAATCCAAATTCAGGGAGAGTTATGCAAAAATGTGGATTAAAATATGAAGGCACTCTTAGAGAAGCAGATGTTACAAATAAAGGTTTGTCTGATGTTTGCATGTATAGTTTATTATCCAGCGAATATTTCGTAAAATGACATTTGATGAGGTGATTTATGGAATTACCTAAACGAAAGTCTATCAGATTAAAAGATTATGATTATTCACAAAATGGTGCGTATTTTGTGACAATATGCACACATAATCGTGAGTGTATATTCGGCGAAATTGTTGTAGGGCAAGGGCTCTGCTCTTGCCGATTAACACAAAATGGGAATATTATAGGGGAAGAAATTGATGCGTTATTAATACGCTATCCCGGTATTGTAATTTCAAATTATGTTATTATGCCAAATCATATTCACATAATAATTCAAATTGAACGGCAAGAGCAGAGCCCTTGCCCTACAGTTGGTGATGTTATATGCACATTTAAATCAATAACAACAAAAAAATCCAACCTATTTGACAATGTAAAAGGACGTAAAATTTGGCAATTCAGATACCACGACCACATTATACGCAACGAAAAAGAATATCTTAAAATCTGGCAATATATCGATACCAACCCACAAAAATGGGAAGAAGATTGTTACCACACATAATGAGCATTTGACGATATTGTAGGGGCGAACCCATGTGTTCGCCCGAATGACCCACACATAATAATTGAAAAATATATCATTGAATTAGAAAATAAATTCAAATAAAACCATGAAAGGGAAAAATTATGATTAAAATTAGTTTAAAAGGAAACGAGAAAGAGTTTGAGAGCGGCGTAAATGTTGCTGAAATTGCAAAAAGCATTGGCATGGGTTTGTATAAATCAGCTTGTGCAGGAAAAATTGGTGGAAATGTCGTGGATTTAAGAGAAGAAATCAATGAGGACTGCGACTTGGAGATTTTGACTTTTGACAATAAAGAAGGCAAAAAAGCTTATTGGCACACTGTTTCTCACATACTCGCTCAAGCAGTTAAAAGACTTTACCCTAGTGCAAAATTCGCCATTGGTCCTGCAATTGACAACGGTTTTTACTATGATTTTGAATGTCCACTTAATAGCGATGACTTGCCAAAAATCGAAGCAGAGATGAAAAAAATAATTAAAGAGGGTTTGGCAATTGAAAGATTTTTGCTTGAAGCGAGTGAGGCTCTCGAATTAATGAAAGACGAACCTTATAAATGTGAATTGATTAAAGAACACGCTGGAAAAGGCGAGAAAATCAGTTTTTATAAACAAGGCGAGTTTGTAGATTTGTGTGCTGGCCCTCATTTGATGAACACAGGCTTTTTAAAAGCAGTAAAACTAACAGCGGTAACAGGTGCTTATTGGAGGGGAGACTCTAACAATAAAATGCTACAAAGGGTTTACGGAACAGCCT
>CAYJBU010000233.1:0-3497 GCA_964368155.1 uncultured Eubacteriales bacterium
CCGTAATCTTTAAATATTTATATGAAAAAAGTTGCTCATTTATTCATCGAATAAGCGAGCAACTCAACTAAATCTAGTATTAAAATTTATGTAGAAACTTAAATTTCATTAATTTTAACCATTCATCAAATATAATTATTTCATCAGCACAGCAAATACAACTTTCGTTATTCAGCTAGCCTGACCGATATAATGCGAACCCGTTTTAAAAGGGTAGATTTTGTTATTAAACAAGGCAGACGACAACATTAAACTCGCGTTTTACTAGGAGGATAACGCAGTTTGATGGCATAATATACTCTTTTGGGCAGGTTCGGATAATATCGGTCAGTCTAAGTCTATTTCATTAAAATTGGCTGCAAGTTTTTTATATTGCACACCCCAAAGCGCCATAGCACTTAATACAGGCTTAAGGCTAGTCCCCAACACAGTCAACGAATATTCCACTTTCGGAGGAATTTGAGCATAAACTTTTCTGCTGACAAGTCCACTCGCCTCCATTTGTCGCAGATTTGAGGTCAAAACTTTTTGAGAAATTCCAATTATTGATTTTTTTAGTTCTCCAAATCTCTTCGTTCCGGAGTCCAAATCCCTTAATATAAGTATTTTCCACTTATCGCTAATCAAGGTCAGTGTCGTTTCTATGGGGCACAACGGCAAGCTATCAGGCATAAATTACCTCCAATAGTATCTTTTGGTAACTTAGGCACAAAAATGTGCTTACTTTACAAAAAGTCTTTATAGTTATAAAATATCACAGTAAGCTAATTTTGTCAACAGTATTTTTTTGGATTTCACAGACATATTAACCCCAAGTGATATCGTTGTTTCGACTATCTCGGGGTGTTATGTACTTAAAACAAAACAGCTAAATCCAAAAATGATACAATGCTTTAATCTGAAAGGATGGTAAAATGAAAAAAGTTATTTCTTTGTTAATCACTTTAACTATGGTTGCAATGCTCTTAGTAGGTTGTGCCCAAGAATCTGGACAAGGCGAAGGAAAAGAAGTTTTAAAGGTTGGTATGGATTTAAAATTCCCTCCTTTTTCATATGTAGATGGCGATGGTAACCCTGCAGGCTTAGAGCCTGTTATCGCTGAAGCTTTTGCTACGCATTTAGGAATGGAAGTAGAAATTGTAAACATAGATTTTTCACTTCTTTTAGCAGAACTTGAAACAGGCAATGTAGATGTACTAATTGCAGATATGTCGATAAACGACGAAAGACTTGAAAAAGCAGATTTTTCTGACCCTTACCGTTATTCTCAAACCCTAGCACTTGTTAACAAGGATTTTGCACAGGCAAATAACATAACAGACGACATGGGTGCTGAGGAATTTTTCAGTGTCGCAGATTCTGAATTTATAGGCTTAGCTGGCACTTTCGGCGTTACAGTCCCTTTGAGCTATGGCGTTGAAGTTACAGAGGTTACAGAAATCGGCTTAGGGATTTTAGAGGTAGCAAACGGCACTTCCACTACTTTAGTCGCTTCAAACGAAATCCACAGTTTCCACGCTGCAAACCCTGACACAACTGTAGTTTACAGCGGAATGGGCAACATTTCAGAGTCATGCTTTGTTGTGAAAAAAGGCAACGCAGACTTGCTTGAAAAATCAAATGCATTTATCGAATCCATGTATGAAGACGGCGGACTATACGACGAAATTGCAGCAGAATTCGACCCAATAATCGCTGAATTCCTTGAAAATGACGAGTTGGGATTAGACTATATAGTAGTTCGTCCGGGAACATAATAATATATGAAAAAAACGAAAATATCAACCATTTTGCAATATGGAATTGTAATATTAATCTTCGTGTTTGGGATTTTTTCGGCAGTTTTATACTCCATAGATAATCCCAGATACGACCTAATACTAGAAAATCAAAACCTATTGATTAACGCCTTTGTGGGGACTATATCCATTAGTCTAATCACCTTAGTTGGGTCGTTAATCTTTGGGTTTGTCATGTTTGTAATGATGCGATCAAAAGTCGTCATCATCAAGGCAATTGCTGACATTTTCAACGAAATCATCATGGGAACTCCACTGTTGGTAATGATTTTTTTGATGGTCTATGTTTTTGGTGTAATCGTCAAATTCGACGACAAACTCCTGCTAGGCACAATTGCTCTTATTTTTTACAATGCTCCTTATGTTGCAAACGCATATGAAACCACTGCCGCCGTTGTGGACGCAGATCAATACACCGTTATGGATTTATATAAATTCAAGTGGTATCAGAGATATATTTACATCATAATTCCGCAAATGATAAAGCCTTTTATCCCCTCATTGATTAACAATCTTTCGAGCGTAATCAAGAGTTCGTCTCTTTTAAATATTTTGTCAGTTACAGAAATCACTTATATTGTGACTATTGTTTCGTCAAGAACTTTTGCGTTCATCGAGGGATATTATGTCATGTGGTTGATGTATTTAATAGTGACAATACCGCTTTCGTTGGCGGCTAAATTGATTGCAAAGAAAATAACAAAGTCTTAAACTATAGACCACTAAAGTGAAATAGAAAGGTAACGTCACGGGAGGCAAACTTGTTAATTTTTTTCAGTTTGTTCGGCGAAAGTGACGCAGTCACTAAATTCGGGAAAGGTAACGTCACGGGAGGCGAACTAGATATTTTAAGCTAGTTTGTTCGGCGAAAGTGACGCAGTCACATGGATATTAAAATTAAGAACTTAACAAAATTATATGGTGAACAAGCAGTTTTAGACGACATAAGCCTTGAGATTACTAACTATACTTCCATTGGAATTATAGGTGAATCCGGCTGTGGAAAATCCACATTACTAAGGCAACTATCGGGGATTGAAGACCCTGATAAGGGCGAGATAGCAATTGATGGACTTTCACCTATCACAGATAAAAAAGCGTTTTTAGATTCTATTGGAGTCGTTTTTCAAAAGCATAATTTATTCCCTCATCTAACTTTGAAAAAGAATATTACTTTAATATTACAGAAAGTAAAAAAATATGACAAGGAGAAGGCAGAGGAAACAGCAACCCACCTTTTGAAAAAACTTTTTATAGAGAACGAGGCAGACAAAAAACCTCACCAAGTTTCGGGTGGACAGGCGCAAAGAGCTTCAATTGCAAGAGCGCTTGCAACAGACCCAAAGCTTATTTTTCTTGACGAGCCAACTGCTGCGCTTGACCCATTGCTCACAGATGAAGTGCTAAAAGCCGTAACTCAACTTAAAAACGAGGGCAGAAACTTTATTTTTGTAACTCATGAAATTTCCTTTTTGAAAGAATTCGCAGACTACATCATTTTCATGAAAAACGGTAAAATTTGCGAAAGCGGAGACATCTCCTGCCTACAAAATCCAAAAACTCGTGAACTCGGAGAGTTTTTGAGAATTTATTGATTTTTTCATCAAACCAATGTAAAACAGTTATAATAAAATTCCAGTATTTTATAGTCAAACCAATACAAAACCCAAACAGACCAGCAGGTAAAAATCCGTTTAA
>CAYJBU010000234.1:0-3485 GCA_964368155.1 uncultured Eubacteriales bacterium
CCATCTACAGTTAAAATTGCTTTCAAATCATATAAATTTGGATTTGTCGGTGTCCATGGTTGAACACCGACACCCAATTGACCAATTTTAGAACTATATAAATCGATTAATACATTTCCTTTTTCGCTGTGCAAAACAGTGGTGTTTCGAGCTACTTCAATTCCTTGATATGAAACGGTAATGTCCATTACACTATTTAAGTGGCAATTTATTTTTTTTAGTCCAAATTCAACGAATAACGTAGCATTTCGCAAGCTAGGCGTAAGTTTTAAATTGTCAATATGTGTTTTGGAAACATATTCCGCCCAAACAGTCTTCCAAATACCAGTTGTTTGAATATAAAAACAACTAAAACTTTCAGGCAACCAACGCTGTTTTCCGCGTGGTTGTTCATCATTTAATGAATCGTTGACTTTTACAACTATAAGATTATCCCCATCATGTAAAGCATCAGTAATATCGAAAGAAAACCGCGCATACGCTCCTGTATGTTCACCTATATGTTGTCCATTAACGAAAAGTGTTGTTTTATAATCACAGCCTTCAAAATGCAAAAGCAGACGTTTTTCTTGTATATCTGCTAATTCAACACAAATGGAACGCTGATACCATAAACAATTATGTACAGTTTGTTGATTAATACCACTAGCTTTGGTTTCGTAGGAAAATGGCACTGTAATTTTTTTCTGTGCATTAAAACCATTTTGCCAATGATGGTGCACACCGATTTCACCGTCATCAAAAGCAAATTCCCATTCTCCGTTTAAGTTTTCCCATGGTCGATCTTTCCTAACCAATTGCGGTCGAGGATAATTTGGAATATACGAATTCATAAATTATAATCCTTTACTTGTGTTTTATTGTTCAATATGATAATATATATTATATTACATATAACAAAGAAAGTAGATGAGTGAAATGGCAAAAAAGATGAGTTATTTTACCGATTCTTCATTTATAGTGAAGTACACCGCACCGTGGCACATTCAAGTTGGCACATCATCTTTACGAATTGATATGGTTGGTGATGAGCAATGTACCGCTAAATATCATATCATTCGTCCAAAAGCAGGTATTAGTGTGCTTTTGCGAATTGTAGAGGGCAGTGCTACGCTGGTAGTACACGAAACTGTCCACCCATTATTAACCGGAACCATCGTGTTGTTGCCGGCAGGAGAAACCTATGAATATTATGCAAATGAGCCTTATGGTTTTAGATTGCAATGGTTCAACATCTCAGGAGATTTATATCCTTATTTATTACAAAGTTTTAAACTGCTTGCAACACCTGTTTATCTGTCCAACCAAGCCATAAATAAG
Organism: uncultured Eubacteriales bacterium; assembly: GCA_964368155.1. GTDB lineage: Bacteria > Bacillota > Clostridia > Oscillospirales > Acutalibacteraceae > SIG603. The sequence continues at coordinate 1,321 of CAYJBU010000234.1, forward strand.
ATTTTTGATAGAACTATGAAACTATGTCTCTCTTCTCCAGATGACCATGTAGATTTCCAATTACAATTATTTCATCATGTCTACGATATATTATATTTATTGAGCACTCAGTCACATAGCTCTAAAAAAAACTCTGATGCGACTGATTTGAAATTTTTCATTGATAATTTGATTATACAACAACAATATTCCTCTTTTTCAATTTCTAGCGCTGCCGATACTTTGAGAACATCGCCACGCAAACTAGTGAGAAGTTTTACCAAAAAATATCAAATAACACCTTATGAATATTATTTAGTAAAAAAAATAGAATTAGCACAACAGTATTTAGTTAGCTCTTCCTTAACAATTTCCGAAATTAGCAATCAGTTAGGTTTTTGTGATCAATATTATTTTTCTAATCGTTTCAAAAAAACAGTAGGTGTTTCTCCGAAACAATATCGCATATTAGAATCTATAAAAAATTAGTGTTTCTAATATGTTTGTATATTTTATGTCATGTTTGAACCTATATCCAAACATATCTGCAACACTTTTAAAGCGTCTATTGCTATCATACCAATTTCATATATATTTCCATCAGGCAAATCTCTTGAGTTAAACACAAGATTTCTCAGTTAAATTTGTTGTCCCTAACGGGACGGAAAACCCGTCGCCTACTTTCATTACTAACTACTCATTATATAAATAGCACTAAACTGCTACGCAGTGGCTTTTTCGCAAGCTCAGTACTTGAATTTAAACTGCTCGAAAGGGCAGTTTTTCTTTTTTGTAAAAATTCTTTAAAATAAGTATAGCAGAGTAAAACTGCAAATACAAATTTTAAGGAGAACTATTATGACAAACGAAGAAATTATCATCAAAACCTGTGAGCATGTAAAACTGCGCAATCTAAGCCACTGGACAGAAATTGAGTATATGTATAAACTCAAAGGACTGCTCAAATATTACGAAAATATGCCACTTGAAGAAATGGATGAAACACATCTCAGAGCCTTTTTACTCTATTTATTGAATGAGAAAAAACTTGCAGTAGCTACAGTGAACATCTACAATTCGGCATTCCGATTTATCTTTGGGGCAGTGATGGAGCGAAATTTAAACTATCAAATGATACCAAGAAGCCGAATTCATCGAGAATTACCACAAATTATGAGTAAAAAAGATTTGATAAAATTCTTTTCAGGAATTGATAATCTCCGTGATAGAGCAATTTTTGAAACAATTTATGGTTCTGGAATTCGACTTTCGGAATGTGCTGCACTTAGAGTTCAAGACATTGATAGTGAAAATATGCGACTTTTTGTATACCATGGAAAAGGTGGAAAAGATAGATACACCATACTCTCAAAGTCAAACCTTGAGGTTTTGCGTGAATACTACAAAGCCTTTCGACCAAACCACCCAGAGGGATATTTGTTCTACCCTAAAGGTCACAAAGAAAAGTGTATGACGTGGCGTTCTATTCAAGATGCTTTTCACAAATATCGCAAACGTGCAAATTTATCAAAAAACTTCACGGTCCATACACTTAGACATTGTTTTGCAACACATTTATTGGAAAGTGGTGTAGATGTTTGTAGAATTAAACAGTTATTAGGACATACCCACATTCATTCTACAACCTTTTATCTTCATTTACTTAATTTCGATGAAACAATCCAAAGCCCTCTCGACCTTTTGGGAGGTGATGTCAAGTGATAGAAATTCAAGACATTTTTAATGCTCATATCGAAGATTTTTTTGAAAATCACAAACTATCTTTAGTTCAGCACAAAGCTGTTAATGCAATTTCAGATTGCAGAACTGCAAAACTTGGTGGTCATATTGACACTTGCCCAAGTTGTGGTGAAACAGGGCAATCTTACAATTCTTGCAGAAACAGACATTGCCCTAAATGCCAAACTTTATCTAAAGAAAAATGGATTGATGCAAGAAAAGCTGACCTCTTAAATGTAGGGTATTTTCATGTGGTTTTCACAGTCCCAAGTGAACTTAATTCGATTATTTATTCAAATCAAAAAGAGTGTTACAACTTACTTTTTCGCTGTGTTTCCGAAACTTTGAAAGAACTAGCACGCGACAAAAAGTATTTAGGTGCTGAAATTGCATTTACTGCTGTTTTACATACTTGGGGTCAAAATCTTAGTTTTCATCCTCATATC
>CAYJBU010000235.1:0-3484 GCA_964368155.1 uncultured Eubacteriales bacterium
CTTATAATTTTATCTTTGACGATAATGGTGAACTTATCTATAGTACAAAAGACTATCCATTTGAGTTAGCAGATTTGAATGATGATAATCAAACTTCTAACAGTTCAGAGATTGAAACATCGCATGGTAATTATTATAAGATTGAAGAAAAATCGGATAAATTAGGTTGGACATTAATGACTCTTACTCCTGTAGACTATCTATTGGAGTCTTTGACTTTCATGCAAATTACATTTTTTGTTATCTTTGTGTTTGCTATTCTATTATCGCTATTGTTGATTTATTTTTTTGTCAAAAAGAATTATTTACCTGTAAAGCACTTATTAAACAGTTTGCCGGCAATTCCTGAGCAAAGCGACGACAGAAATGAAATAGGAAAAGTTGAAAATGTTTTGAATTATCTAAATGAAAAAAATGAAGAAATGACAATTAGATTAAAAGAAGAGCTAAATGATGCTTCTTATCTCTTTGTTCAAAAACTGTTCAATGGACAATATGATGACGAAAATTATGTGAAAACTAAAGCTAACTCTTTAGATTTTAATTTGCATGTTTGTGATAATTACTTGATTTGTGTAGTGAGTTTTTCAAATGGTACGAAAGTGTTTTCTGACGTAATTAAAGATATTTTTCAAAGCAATTTGCCAAATGAAATTAATTTGATTTGTTTACATCAATCTGAAAATGAGAGAACTTTACTTTCCTTTAGTGGAGAAGCTTTAGTCACTTTAGATTTATTTTCGTATTTTACTTTGTGCTGTCAACAAATCAAAAAAGATACCGGAAGATATGTTACTGTTGGAGTAAGTAATTCTGTAAACAGTGTATGTAAATGGAAGATTGGAGTCAATCAAGCGATTGCTTCATGCGAGTATAATATTATCTATGGAGACATTCAACCTATATTTTACAAGGATATTACTAATTCCAAAACAACTTCATTTTCATTTAAAACTACCGAATTAAACGAAGCGTTAGCGAAATTGAATGCGTCAGAGGTAAGGCGTATTATAGATGAGATGAAATTAGATTTGATAAATTCAAAATACTGTGTATCTGAAGCAAAACAATTTTGTTATCACCTGATTGATTCAACTGTCTCTTGGTTAAATAAGGAAAATCTAAATAATAGCTCAGGTCAAATTTTTGAAGTGAGTGCGATTAGGAATATTGCATATAGTAATATTTATGATTTAACTGAACAGTTAAATAAGATTATTCTTCACTATATACCATTAATTAAGAAAAACAAAAATTATGATAAATTAGATATTGTAACGAGTTTTATTGCTGAAAATTATTGTGACTGTGATTTTTCTGCGCTTCAAGTATCAGAAAAATTTGGAATGACTCCTGCAAATTTAAGTAGATATTTTAAAAATAGCACAGGAGAAAACATAGCAAACTATATAACTGGACTTAGAATAGAAAAGGCGAAAGAACTGTTAAAAAATACTGAGTTAAGTATCAACGAAATTTCAAATAAAGTTGGTTACTACAATTCAAATAGTTTTACACGAAGGTTTAAACAAGTGACAGGAATGACTCCTGGACAGTTTCGAACGGAATAAATAATTAGAACTTAAAAAATGAAAGGATAATTATTATGGAATGGTTTAAAAATGCTAGACTCGGGATGTTTGTGCATTTCGGATTATATTCTACCACAAAAGGATTTTGGAATGGCGAGGAGGTTTATTTCATTGGTGAATGGATTCAGTCACGTTTTAGAATTCCTTGTGATGAATATAGAGAGAAAACAGTGCCTTTAATGACTTTGGAGGGCTTTAACGCAAAGGACTATGTGGACCTTGCAGTTAAGAGTGGAATGAAGTATATAGTTTTTACAACAAAGCATCACGAGGGGTTTGCGCTGTTTGACTCTAAAGTGAGTGAGTTCAATGTTACTAACTTATGTACTCCAAACAGAGACCCAATGAAAGAATTGGCAGACGAATGCCACAAACAAGGAATTAAAGTTTGCTTCTACTATAGTCATGCTTTGGATTGGGCAGACAAAAATGCTTTTGGAAATGACTGGGATTTTAAAACCGAAGAAAAAGATTTTGAGGTATATCTTAATGATAAATGCTTAGGGCAGTTATCAGAGTTACTTACAAACTATGGGGACGTTGCAATGATTTGGTTTGATATGCCACGTGGTGTGGAAAAATCATGGGCAGTTAAGATTAGAGACCATGTTAAAAAACTTCAACCAAACTGCATGATTAATGGTAGGTTGTATATAGATTCCAATCAAGTTGGAGACTTTTTTTCCACAGGCGATAATGAGATTCCTTTCATTGTTCATAGAGAGGGTGTATGGGAATCGGTAGGAACTCACAACAATACTTGGGGGTATAAGGAAAGAGATAAGAATTTTAGAACCTCTCGTGAACTACTAAATATTTTGGTAGATTTATTAAGCAAAAATGCAAACTATATGCCAAATATCGGACCAGATGAATTAGGACAAATTCCACAGGAAACTGTAAGAGATTTTTCTGCTATGGGTGATTGGGTAAAAAAATATGCCGAAGCAGTATACGGTACAGAAGGAAGTCCTTTTGACTATGAAGTTCCATGGGGGAAAATTTCATCAAAAGAAAATCTGCTTTTCCTATATGTTCAAGGAAAAACAGACGGAATTGAGCTATTTGGATTGAATAATACTATCACTTCTGCAGTCAATCTGGAAACAGGGGAGGCGCTTGAATTTTCTCAAGAGTATGATGAAGAAAAGCAATTTAACAAAATAAAAGTGTTTGGAAGTTTTGATGGAACTGAAGAAATTAAAGTTGTTAAACTAGTTTTAAATGAAAGAGTAAACGGAAAAAAAGGATTTTATCAACAACCTGATAAAAATATTCAGCTATTTTGCGCATGTGGAGAAATTAACGCTCCTAACAGTTATGAAGTTGTTAAGGAAAAAAATACAACGGAAAATTTATCTGCCCAAGAAGCTGAAAAGGATAATTCTAAAGAGGAGTTGTATAGAACGAGTGACAAAAATGGAGTTATTCGTCAGTGGATGACTGCTCAAGGTGATGTAACTATGAAATTCACAGTTTATGAGCCCGGAGATTTTGATGTTTTCGTTGCAACTCGTCCAAAAAAATATCAACCTTGGATTGGTGGACATACAGTAAGTGTGACTATAGCAGATAAAAAAGTATCAAAAGTGTTGACAGAGGATATAAAGATTAATGACGTTAATACACGTTGCTATGATGATACTAAAAGTTTTGTTGGAAAAATAAATATTGAAAAAGCGGGAGATTATACACTGGTTTTAGAAGCCCAAAAAATTAATGCAGAAGAAGAATGGGGCTTTACTCCATTTAGAATTGATTTGGTTAATACTTAATTAGAAAATCGGTATCATAGCAATTCTTAATAATCTAAACAACAAGGGGGTTGTCGCATTAAGGTGAAACTGCATAAAATCAACAATGTGTTTGTGTAAAATCACCGACATATGTAT
>CAYJBU010000236.1:0-1946 GCA_964368155.1 uncultured Eubacteriales bacterium
TGGTTTTAATATTCATAGCGAGATTGATTGCCATGTCCACAGTAACTTTATCTTCGCCCATTAAAAAATATGCACCGATAAACATATGACTGGTTTCATCTGCAAAGTTTTGTGTCAGTTCGGCAAGGTAATTGAGTTCAAAGACATTACAGTTTTTAAAGTTGACATCAACTATTCCACAACCATACTCATCTCGTATTTTACCACTAACATTTGCTGTGCTTTCACTGTTTAACCGAAGCAACACATCTTCGATGGTGGTGTAGTTTGCAGGCAACTCAATTTCTATTCTTTTAGAAGTTTTCGGATTTGATAATGTAGTGCTTAACTTCATTGGCTGATTCCTCCCATTTCTTGTGTCATTGTTTGATTTTGCTCTTGCTCATCAACATACATCTGCACCACTGCATCATTGGCTATGCCCAAGATATCGCTTGGTGTAGCAGTGCATAGTAGAGTTTCATCATTGATATGTTGAAGCTCTATGGTGTCTGAAATATTTGTTGCTATCCATAATTGATTGAGTGGGGTGCGATGACTTTCGTCCAGTAGTTCGGCTTTTACAATAACGATTTTATTTTCAAAATCATCATTTTGACTGTTTGGAATTGTATGCTTTCGGCTTAACAGTTCCTCCGGTTTTAGTACCACCTCAAATTTATCCTCGAATGGTAGCAAATTCAAGCCTTGCCCATTGCTCCACCTCATTAATAAGTTGCCAACATCGTCAATGTCTGTAACTTCACCAAGTGTTCCACTCGGCACAGGGCGATGTGGGTCTTGCATAGACGATAGCCGAATAATACTGCCTATCGGATACTGTTCTTTGATTTTTTGGACTTGCTCTCTTGTTGGAAATCCGTTCATATACATCTTCCTTTCATAAAAAAAGCACCGACATTTCTGTCGGCACTCATCGTTAATACATATTTGTTATTTGAAGACTTTGTCTTTCTGCCATACGGACAGTTTGACCTGTGCCACTTCGTTCATCATCTATATTGTAGTAGGCAATAATTGCTGATGAGTTATCCACCATAAATTCTCTATCTTTGCATTTAATTTTTCTAAATCTCCGGCTTGCTCATGCTCATCAATTGAAACACGAAGGTCAAAAGAAAAAATTATGTTGTTTCCATGTTGATTTCAAGTGTTCTTTTCCCCCCTGTCGCTTCAATAAGAACGATACAACCTTCTTCTTTTATTACAACATCATATTCTTTTTCATTCACCATAAAAGGAAGATAAATCTCAGACTTTCCTTTCGTATTGTTGCCTTCATCCCATTTGCATACAAGAGTTTTCGTATCAAAATCATAGCTGTAAGAAATTAATTTGCCCACCACGGCAACCGGGTATGCTCTTTTTAGGTAGCTTAAAACAGGAGCAGTGTCAAAATTGCTATGATAACACCAATATGTGTTGCTCCATAAATTTTTTTCAAAAATTGAAATAATGTATTTGCACTGAGAAACAGTATCTTCGTAATGAGCAAATGCGCCCCATTCGCCAACTATAACAGGAGCGTTTAACTTTTGTTGCGTGGTAAAATGTCCGTCAAAAATCACCTTTACCCTGCCATTTGAAGAAAGCGCACCCACACCCTCAGTGTCAACCACAAGGTCGTATCCATGAGGTGCAAAACATATATTGTTATCGTCTATTCTCTTTAATCCGCAGGGGATACCCATATTGGAAAAATAATTGTTTTCCATCATAATCAAACCTGTAAAAGAAGCTTGTCGGGCTGCGTTTTTCATTTTTTCGTAAAATTCAGTTAGAACTTTCTCATCAAAATCTTTTATGATATACCCCAAAGGACTAACTACTTCTCCATATACCTCTTCATCAGAAAGTGTCCCTAAAGCTTCAAACATTTTTTCCTTATCACTAAAAATATCGGAGATATCGCTAAGGTAATGATCTTTTGAGGTTTTTTCATACAA
>CAYJBU010000236.1:1956-2605 GCA_964368155.1 uncultured Eubacteriales bacterium
CAAAACTTTCAAACAAAGCACCATATATTTTGAGTGCATCTTTCCCCACAAAAGGTTCGTTTATAAAATCACAACCAATAAGCATGGGGTGGTTTCCTAAAATATTTAGAATATGAGTCCACATTTTTGTGTAGTGATCAAGCAAGCCAATGCCGGCTGTAGATTTTTTGTTGTTCCAAAAATTAGTAAACGAATTTTGCACCGCGCCGCTAAGCAAATAAGAATCGCTCCATATGTCGCCGATAACATGATTTTCACCATCGGTTAAACATGCCCAGTCAGGCGCGCCGTCAGAGTATTTTTCACCGTATAAATCTTGGTGCATATCAAGAAATACATGTATATCGTATTTTTCGCATATATCCATAAAAGCTTTAATTTTATATAGATATTCGTCATTGTATTCAAGAGGAAGAGGTTCTACGCCGTCCCAAATAATGCCCAAACGAATTAAATTAAAACCACACTTACTAAAAAATACAACGGTTTCTTCTGTGTACCCATTTAAATAGTCGTCTGCCTTGTTTTTGCTTACTAAGTTAATGCCATTAAAAATTACGTGCCTTCCGTGTTCATCTGTAAAGTGTTTACCTTCTGCCACAATTTTCATATTAATCACCTTTATTCAATAATTTTCTTAATTTCAAGC
>CAYJBU010000236.1:2615-3478 GCA_964368155.1 uncultured Eubacteriales bacterium
TTCTGTCGCCACTTTCTGGAAAAAGTAAGAAGCCATATAAAACAGAACAAACAATTCTTGCAAGTGTAAGAGAGTTTGTTTTTTTAACAACTCCTTCATACTGCCCTGTTTGCAGTACCAACGCTGTAAACTTAAATAGTTGGTTGGTTAAATCAGTTGTTTTTTTTTGTGTGATATTGCTTTTTGTACATAGTAAGTCTCGCATAATAATAATGCATAAATCTTTGTTGTCAAAAAACAAATCAACATAGGCATTTATTGTTTCTTGAAAAACTAAGTTTTTATCTACACCTTTTGAAATGCTTAGTTTAACGTTTTTTTCAAATTCTGCAATACCATTTTCTGCAATAGAGAATAATATGTCTTCTTTGTTTTCAAAACAATAGTAAATTGCACCTTTTGATACATCTGCTGCTTTTGCAATGCGGTCTACAGAGCAATTTTCATATCCCAGTTCAGAGAATAAAGATGTTGCAGTTGCTAAGATTTTATCGCGAGTTTCCATTTCAGTTCCTCCAAAGTATTTATTATTTTAAACATACCGACTGGTCAGTATGTTTAAAATATATCATACATTTAATCAAAAGTCAAGATATTTTAATTAAAATTGTCTCTTGAAATTCGAAAAATTAGGTGTAAACTCACTTATTAATTCTTTAAAATATTTTGGGAGTATATGTATTTACTCAAATTGTTTGACTATGTTCTTCAATAATATTATTATGAGATAGCCTTATCGTAGAGTGATTGTGGTTAGTTGTTGATTATGAAATAGAGATTATTAAAGAGTCGAAAAACGAATGGAATCTATATAGTAGAAAGAGAGATAATTTATGAAAAAAGTAATTTTAGGGGCAATAATG
>CAYJBU010000237.1:0-3433 GCA_964368155.1 uncultured Eubacteriales bacterium
TACTTTTATTATATCATTTTTTTACCTTAAAATCAACTCTTTTTACCCACACCCAATAATTTGATTTTACATAATTTTGTAATAATTTGATTTTATATAATTTTTTCTCCTCGTTATAGTAGTTCTGCTTATTAAAAATAGATATTGCTATACATCATAAAAGTAGTAATGTTTATACTACTTTTATGATGTATTTACTTTAATGTTAATACCCTACACATACCATTGTTATTTTCATGCTACTTCTTTTTATGCTCACTGTTTGATACTACCATGTGTATAACCCTATCTGCCTTATCTGTTGCAGTTTCTTGATGAGAAATAATTAAGGTAGTTCGTCCTTTCATAAGTTCATCAAGTGCCATTAGCACCTCTTTTTCAGAGTCTGCATCCAGTGCAGACGTTGCTTCGTCAAGCAGTAAAATTGGTGAATTTTTCAAAAAAGCTCTTGCTATTGCCACTCTCTGACGTTCGCCACCTGAAAGCTGAGCGCCTCTTTCACCAACTAATGTATTATAACCTTCTTTTGAGTTTGCAATAAAATTACCTAAATGTGCTAAATCAGCCGCTTTTTCAATTTGCTCTTGACTTGCGTTTACGTTTCCTAATGAAATATTATAGGCAATACTGCCCTCAAACAAATTACAGTCTTGAGGAACATACGAAATTAGATGGCGAATATCTTCTTTACTAAGTTGTTCTCTATTTACTCCGAAGTAGGAGATATTTCCACTTGTAGGTTCATAAAGTTCTTGAATTAATTTGAATAAGGTGCTTTTTCCACAGCCCGAGTCTCCGACTAACGCAACTATTTCACCTTTTTTAACTTTGCACGAAAAGTCTGAAAGCACAAAATCTTTGTTATTATAAGAGAAACATAAATTATCTATAGATAAAGCAATTTGAGACTCGAAATTCGGTTTAGCTGTGCTAACTCTGTCCTGCTCTTCTTCTATATCTAGCAGTTCAAAAACTCGACGTGTCGAGGTCAGGGTAGGTTGGATATTAGCGATAAAAGTTCCTACTCCTCTTGCGGAGTCTGCCATAACTCCGGCTACAGAGGATACAAGCACGATAGTTGCGGTGTCGCTCTGTGAAAACACTATAAGAAATAATCCTATAATTAATGTAAACGGTTGTGCTGCTAACTGAAAGAAATTTAAAAAAGAGTCCACTATACCGTTTAGGGTACGATACTTTACTCTTTTTGAAAAGATAGTCTTACAAGTAGTTATAAAAGAAGCCAATTGTTTTTCGTATGTAGCAAACATTCTAATCACTGAAAACCCTGAAACAAGCTCTATTAAATGATTTGCCGTTGTACCCATTTCTTGTTTTGCTTCCATAGAAAGTTTACTTACCTTTGGATTGAAAATTGAAGAAATAGCTATGCAAGCAAAACTAAATACAATTGCAACAAGAGCTATCTGCCATGAATTATATAATAGAATTACTGCTGTTATCGGGAATACAATCAGAAATTGAAACACTGACTTAATTCCGAAGCTTACAAAAACTCTAAAACTATTTCCTGCATCACTACTAAGCACAGTCAGATAATCGCCAATTCTTTTATTACCTGTTTTTTCGGTATCTAAATTTTGTATATGTGAAAATATTACTTTCTTTAAATTTGCACTTCCACGAATATATGATTTTTGACTTATAAATGTTCCATAGCAAATTATAGGTGTTAATAGTACTATAGTCAAAAGCAATCCAAACATCCGAATAATTTCGGATTTAATGTCTAAGCTTGCATCTGTAACAATTGTTATCATCTGTTGAAATATGTAAGGGAAAATGATAAGATTTATAATTTCAAGTGTTGCAAGGAGTTTGCCGAGTAGATAAACTTTATTGTCTTTACCCATAAACTTGGATAGTTTAAGTATTAGCTTGAAACCTTCTTTGTTATTAATTTTGTTTGACACGCTAAACCACACTCCTTTCAAGTAGCTCATTAAATTTACCTTTCAAAGAGATAAGTTCTTCCCATGTGCCATGCTCAATAATTTTCCCATTTTCTCCCATAAAGTAAATTTTATCCATGTTTTTAAGGGTGTATAGTCTATGTGCAATAACTATTGAAGTTCGATTTTGGAGCAATACATCAAGTGCCTTTTGCACTTCGCTTTCAGATTGCTTATCAAGTGCAGAAGTTGGTTCATCAAGCAGTACAAGTGGTGCATCTTTCAAAAATGCCCTTGCTATTGCTATTCTTTGACGTTGGCCTCCTGAAAGTGTCATACCTCCATCGCCGACCCATGTATTTGCTTTTTGCGGAAGGGTGTTTATAAAATCTAAGATATTTGCTGATTTCATTGCAGATATAACTTCTTCGTTACTTGCATTGGGATTACCTACTAAGATATTGTTATAAATTGTATCTTGAAGAAGGAAAGAGTTTTGACTCACAAGAGCGATTTTTTCACGCAACTTATCGTTTTTCCAATCGTTTGCTTTAACCCCAAAGAGTTTTAGTTCACCATCTATATTGTCTGTATAGAATTTACAGGCGAGTTTTAAAAGAGTGCTTTTACCACAACCACTTTTACCGACCAAAGCAACTTTTTCGCCTTGCTTTATTTCCAAATTTAAGTTCTTGATAATAGGTGATTTTCCCTCATATGAAAAAGAAAGTTCCTTTGCCTTAAGCACGATATCACTGTCAGCGGTTGTAGTAACTTTACCGCTATCTTCCTCTGGTAAATCTATAATCTCATAAATTCGCTCGCAAGTAGCGCTTGACTGCCTATATGTACGGATTATCATATTGTATATTTCGAGCAGGGCTCTTACTTGTACACAAAGAGTAGAAAAAGCTATAACTGTTCCTGGTGTTACTGCACCACGGCTGACCAAGATAATACCGAAAACTAGCATTACTACCATAGGCAAAATCATACCTATATATTTTATTGCAGTCATTTTTACATTGATTTTTTCACTCTCAATCTCAATATCTGCCGAATTATCGGTTATATTCGCAAAATGTGAGTTCATTTCTTGTTTTAGTCCGAAAGACTTTACAACTTCGTTTGCACCTATGATTTCATTTGCCACATTAAGGCTTTGCCCCGTTTTCTTTAAGATTTCAGATTGCTGTGCTTTAAGTGGTTTACTCATTCTTTCCATAATAAAAAACGTAGGTGGCATTAGTATAAAGTATACAAGTGATAATTCCCAAGACAAAATTATACACGACACAAATGCTACCGTTGCCGTAAATATTACACGCATATACCATGTAAATGACCCTGCTATTGTTTCGCAGAGATTGTTGAGGTCGCCGTTTACTCTAGAAACCACATCACCCGAACGGAGTTTATTCTCAATTGTATCGATTTTAAGCTTGGATAACTTATTAAACACACAAATTTTGAAATCAAAAAACATTCGCTCTGTTGTTTGTGCAGTAACTATATAATTG
>CAYJBU010000238.1:0-3405 GCA_964368155.1 uncultured Eubacteriales bacterium
AGAGTTTCAATGTTAGCGAAAAACACTTGACAAGAGTTTTTAAGGAAATATATGGCAAAACAGTTTCCTTTTACATTGAAGAATTGCGGATGGAGAAATCTTTGGAATATATACTTGATGATAATGTTAGTATTACAGACATATACAAAAAAGTTGGGTTTTTCAATCAAAACACATTTTACAAGGCGTTTAAGAGAAAATATTTGATAAGCCCCTCTGAATATAGACAGAATATTAAAGGTTTTTGATGTGTAATTAATGCCTACTCAACAACGAAAGGATGGTCTAATAATGCATTGCTATAATTTTTACGTATCAACAAGAGGGAACGATGATTTTTCAGGGACAGTTCCCGATTTAGTTAATGGTGACGGACCACTTCGCACTATTGAAGAAGCTAAAAAAAAGAGTGCGTGAAATCACTGTAGGAAATATCTTTGTTAATATAAGAGCAGGTGAGTATTTTCTCAGTGAAACCGTTGTTTTCGATTTAAAAGACAGTGGAACTGAAGCAAAGAGTGTCACATACCAAAATTACGAAAACGAAACACCTGTATTCACCTCAGCGGTTAAAATTACTAATTGGAAAAAACTTGATTGCGATGTTCCGCATCTTCAAAAAAGCATAAAAGACAAAGTTTTTGTGGCGGAAATACCGCAAAACATCGTAAAAGTTTTAACGCTTTTTAGTGGTGATGTTAATTTAGAAAGATGCCACAGTGAGTTTTTTCTTCCTGCAAAAACACATGAATACACACGTGTTGACAGCCTTAACGTTGCACACGAAAGCGAAAGACATCTTCTAAAAAGAGTGGATTTTCCAAAGGGAATGTTAAGGAATTGTGATAATGTAAACGACATTGAACTGAGATTTATGCCTGTTCCGTGGACGATGAATTTACTCCCTCTTGAAAGCGTTGACGAACAGAACTGTGTTGCTACGCTTGCGGTTGAAGCCACAGCACCACTTTGCGCAAAACCCGATGGTATTCGTGTTGAAAACGATATAAGATACTTAACAAAAGAGGGGCAATGGTGCGTTGACCACAAAAAAAGGTTGATATACTACATTCCAAAAAATGAAAGTCCCGAGGATAATATTGTAACCCCCACACTTCAAGAATTTTTTAGAATTGAAGGCGAATTACGCTATAATGAATTGGTGGATTTGCCCGTGACAAATCTGCATTTTAAGGGTTTGGAATTTTGTTATGGCAAGCGTGACAGCACCGACAAAAATTACAAAGGCAGTGGAATTCAACACGATTGGGAGATGTTCGACAAAGGAACTGCACTTGTGCGTTTTAGAGGAGCAAAAAAATGCTCGTTTACACAGTGTTATCTGCATAATACGAGCGGAACTGGATTAAGATTAGACCTCACTTGCGAGAATATTGATGTTAAAAACAATATGTTCGACAGCATAGGGAATATGGGGATTTTGCTCTGTGGTTATGGTCCGGGAATTAAAAACACAAACAGAAATAATTTAATTTCCAACAACATAATCACACGTTGTGGTGAAGAAATTTGGCGCGGTCATGCAATTTTTCTTTGGCAAAGCGGTGAGAATGTCATTGAGCACAACAAAATTCATCATTGCGCCAGAAAAGGAATTGGACTTTGTGGTGTGCGTATTACAATTTTGCAAAATCCCGAACATAAATTCGACGAAGCAGTTAAATCAATAAGGTGGAATGAAATTAAATCCACAGTTATCGACAGTAATGATGAATACCGAAAATATTTGCCGTATCTTCATTGCAGAGATAATCTTGTCAGAAACAACGAGATTTACAAAGTTTTTGAGAAAATCGGTGATGGCTCTGCGCTTAATATTTCGGGTGCAGGGGAGGGAAATATAATCGAGCAAAATTACTTGCATCATATTTCCACATACCACGCAAGCTCTGTTATGAGGGTTGATGATTGGCAGTGCGGAACAACTTTTATAAAAAACATTGTCTATAAATCGAACATATCGGGGATAACACGCAAAAATTTTAATCACATAATCAACAACTATTTAGTTAATGTTAACTGTAAAAACGGATATATTCGTTTTGCATCTTATCCAAACGAAAAAGCAAATTATGGCTCGATTATTTATAATAACATCTGCTATGACAGCGGAGATGAAATGGAGGTATTCGGAAGTGGTTACCTTGTGTCAAACGAGGCAACCTTGCCACAAAATTGTAAAATCAATAACAACTTATATTTTTGTAAAAGTAGTAACACAGCGGTAAAAAAACATATGGAATTGTATAAAAAATTAGGTATAGAACAAAAAAGTGTGAATAGCGACCCTTTATTTTTAAATCCGGAAAATGGCGACTTTACTTTAGCTGATAATTCGCCTGCACACGAACTCGAAATTGAGCAAATAGATTTTAAGAAAATTGGGTTGGCAAGTGATTTTCCAAAAACTTTACTCGTAAAAGAATATGTGTGTGACATTTCAGACGAATTTTCACGAGGAAAAGACGAGAGTAAAACCCAGTATAATTGGTGGTGATTTTGACATATCACCTATACAGAGATGTTTAGAAATATAGTCGTTCATTAATTAAAGCCTACTGAACAACTTGTTATTCAGTAGGCTTTAATTATAAATGAGAAAGGATAAAAGAGCCATGGGAATAATTTCAAATGCCAGTGGGAAGTCTGTTTGGAGAGGGTATGAGTATTATCAATCAAAAAGGGTATCCAAGCTAGTCAAAATATCTGAAGATGAATACGAAGCGTTTGTTTCAGGTGCTCAAAAAAAGCAATATAAGGTACATATTAATTTAAGTCGTATAAGGCAGTCAAAATGCAACTGCCCTCACGCTGATGGTAGACGGATTATTTGCAAACATATGGTGGCACTTTATTTTACGGTCTTTCCGAACGAGGCAGAAGATTACATAAGAGAAGTTGAAGCATATCAGCGTGAGGAGGAACTAATACAAGAAGAACGCCTTGAAGAAATAAAGGAATATGTATACCGTTTATCAAAACAAGAGTTAAGAGAAGAACTTATTAATTATATTTTAAACGCTGATGAATATTACTAACGTATTTATATGATTTAGAAAGGTCAAATTGTTAATATTTGTGACGGAAAGTGGTGTTTGAAATCATCTAAGTTTTTTAATTTATGGAAATAGGAATATAAAAAAAGCGAAATTTTTTCCATAGCTTTCCTATCCACTCGGTAGAGCATGCGGCTGTTAACCGCAGGGTCGTTGGTTCAAGTCCAACAGGGGGAGCCAAATCAATATAATCCGAACCAATCACGGGCAGTTAATATCTGTCGTGTTTGGTTCGGATTATTGCTTTTTATAGAAGAAAAATTCTTCCCTAATGGTAGAGCGATAAAATCGACTTCAAAGCCGAGAGTAAAGTGAAAGAAGAAAACCA
>CAYJBU010000239.1:0-3390 GCA_964368155.1 uncultured Eubacteriales bacterium
TGAAACCGAAGAAGAAAGCGAAGTTGTGCCAAATCTTATGATAGGATTTGGGATTGATAATTTACAAGCGGAATATGTTGCAGAAATAAGATTGAGACACCTAAACAGAGAATACATTCTCAAAAAGACTGCTGAAACAGAGAACTTGGTAAATGAAATTGATGAATTGCAATCAATACTCGATTCTAAATCAAAAGTAAAGTCAATAATTATCAAAGAGCTCACTAAAATCAGCAAGGACTACGGACAACCACGTCGCTCAATGTTGATTTTCTCTGACGAACTAGAAGAGTTGGATATAACAGAAGAAATACCGGATTATCCTGTACATTTCTTCTTTACAAAAGAAGGTTACTTTAAGAAAATCACTCCTTTGTCGCTTAGAATGGGCGGAGAGCAAAAATTTAAACCTGATGATGAAATTTTCAAACAAATTGAAAGTAGCAACACTGCCGATTTGCTGTTTTTCTCTCAAAACTGTCAGGTATATAAAGCTCGTGCATGCGAATTTCAAGACACAAAAGCTTCTCTAATGGGCGATTTCATACCTGCTAGATTACAAATGGATGAAGGCGAAATAGCAATTAACATGATTGTGACAAAGGATTATAGCGGTTATTTAATTTTCATTTTTGATAATGGAAAAATTGCGAAAGTAGAACTCTCGGCATATAAAACAAAAACAAATAGAAAAAAATTAATTAACGCATATTCCGATAAATCCCCTATTTCTGCTATTTTCCACATCGAAAATGATTGTGACTTGCTTTTAACCTCGTCTTCGGGTAGAATGTTGTTGTTCAATACATCATTAATTGCTCCAAAAGCGACAAAATCAACTCAAGGCGTTGCTGTTTTAACACTAAAAAAAGGTCATAAATTGGTTAAATCAGAAATTTATATCGATGGAGCTTTATCTAATCCTACAAGATACAGAAAAAAAATCCCCGCCTTGGGTTCACTTCCAAATGGCGAGGAGGGCTCTGAGCAAATGAGTTTATAATATGTACAATTGCCCTTAAAATTCACAGAACGAATGTCCCACGGATTTTAAGGACGGGCAAATATCCGATACCCTCTGATTATTACTACAATCCGTGGGCACAAACGCTTCATCAATTTGCT
Source organism: uncultured Eubacteriales bacterium (assembly GCA_964368155.1). Lineage (GTDB taxonomy): Bacteria > Bacillota > Clostridia > Oscillospirales > Acutalibacteraceae > SIG603. The sequence continues at coordinate 1,126 of CAYJBU010000239.1, forward strand.
TGTTATTATTTTAAACACATTTTTTTGTTTTATTCATTTTTTTGAACTTTATGTAAAATAATTTTTTTAGATATATTGAGTACTCCACGCAGAGAAAGGATGAACATTTATATGAAAATATTTTCTTCAGAAGAGATAAGATTTCTAGAGAATTGCGCTGTTGAGACAGGAACAAGCTATGAAAAGATGATGGACAAAGCAGGAAAATCTGTTGTTTCATTTCTTAAAAATCAAATGACATTAGCCAATAAGAGCGTTGTTGTTCTCTGCGGAAAAGGCAACAACGGCGGTGACGGATTTGTTGCTGCTCGCAATCTGTTTCGACTAGGAGCAGAAGTTACTGTTGTTTTAGTTCAAGGAAACCCTACGACCCCAACTGCAAAAAATGCATATGATTTAATGGAAAAGGACATTCCTATTTTAGATTGGAATTTTGGAAAGTTTGAGATAGAAAATGAATTAGAAGTTGCTGACATAGTAATTGACGCAGTCTTTGGAATCGGCTTTAGAGGCGATGTAAACTCCGATATCGGTAGACTTTTTAATTTTGTTAATAATAATTGTAAAGCATTTAAATTAGCTGTAGACATTCCAAGCGGTTGCGAATGTGACAGTGGGAAAATCTCAAATTATTGCATTAAAGCTGACTGCACAATTTCTTTTACCTCAATCAAGCCAGCAAATGTTTTATCTCCATCTGCAAAAATGTTTGGAAAAAATGTTGTAGCACAAGTTGGAATTGATAAGAGTCATATTGACACTATGCCTGCAAATTTTTCTATTACAAAAGAATCTGATGTCGTTCCAATGTTCTCTGCACGAAACCCATATTCGCACAAAGGCGACTACGGGACATTGTTGATGATTTGCGGTAGCTATGGTATGATAGGCGCTGGAATAATGGCTGCAAAAGCTGCTCTTCGCACTGGAGTCGGGCTTATAAATATGGTCGTTGACATATCATGTTATCCTTTGATGTCAGCGGCTGTTCCAGAGGCAATATTTACTATTATGGATTTTTCTACTAAAGATTTAACCAAGAAGAGTAGTGAAGATTTATTTACTGCAATCACCAAGTCAAGTGCTTGCGTGATTGGTCCAGGTCTTGGAGAAAGCAGCGAGAAATACGTCCCAACTGTTGTTAAATATGCCCCATGCCCTATTGTCTTAGATGCAGATGCACTAAATTACATTGCTAAAAACATATCGCTACTTGAAATGAAGAAATCACCTACTGTGATAACTCCTCACCCAGGCGAAATGGCAAGGCTTGCAGGAAAAACTATTGTCCAAGTAGAAATGGACAGATTGACCCTTGCAAAGAGATTTTCTAAGGAATACGATGTGTTCACAGTCCTTAAAGGCGCTGGAACAATAACTGCTGGGCCTGATGGTTATGCGAATGTTAACACTACCGGTAATGCTGGAATGGCTAAAGGAGGTAGCGGAGACATATTATCAGGTATGATAGGCTCTTTGTTGGCTCAAGGTTTTTCACCGCAAAACGCTGTTACTGCTGGAGTCTATATACACGGGAAAGCTGGGGACCTTTGCGCAAAACAATTCTCTCAAACATCGATGTTACCTACCGATTTAATTGATACACTTCCTCAAGTATTTAAAGCTATCGAAAGCCAACTTAGCTAACTATTACTTCAATTTAGTTTTTACCATTTAGGTATATTATCCAAAAGACAAACAATTAAAATTACTGTAACAATAATACACTCTGATAAATATAATATAATAAGAAAACAAAAGATTATAAAATTTTTCTTGCAATGTTTAAAAATATCCCAGATGGCAAGAATAATAGTACAATAAATATTATGGAGTGTGAAAACAGTGAATATTAGGCGCGGTGACATTTATTATGCGGATTTAAGTCCGGTTGTGGGTTCTGAACAAGGCGGAGTAAGACCTGTTTTAATAGTTCAAAATGATGTTGGAAACAAATACAGCCCAACAGTAATTGCTGCTGCAATAACCAGCCAAAAAACAAAAACAAGTCTACCTACGCACATCCAACTACAAGCACAAAACACTGGACTTCAAAAAGACTCAATTGTCTTGCTGGAGCAAATCAGAACTATTGATAAGCACCGACTAAAAGAAAAAATGGGAACTATTGATGTAAACTGTATGGATAAAGTCAATCAAGCAATTGGGATTAGTTTTGGCCTTTCTAATACATAGGCTAAATTTTATCGGTCTGGCTAAGGCATTGAGATTTTTCTCATTGCCTTTTTTATATACAGCTAATTT
>CAYJBU010000240.1:0-3324 GCA_964368155.1 uncultured Eubacteriales bacterium
CAAAAATCAAGAATTCCAGTGGCGATAAAATGTTTAATTTTATTACTTATCTAATCTTAACGATAGTTACATTAGTTATCTTGTACCCTCTCTATTTTGTTATTATTGCTTCTTTCTCCGATCCTACTTTAGTAAACTCAGGTCAAGTTACTTTTTTACCAAGGGATATTACTTTTTCGGGATACAATAGAATTTTTGGATATCAAACAGTTTGGACAGGGTATTTAATGACTTTATACTACACTGTTGTATATAATGTAATTATAGTTAAAACCTCGCTAAGAAATACTGTTCCTGAGGAAATCTTTGAAGCTGCGTCTATTGACGGGTGCGATCATTTTAGATATTTTCTCGGATTTGTAATACCTCTTTCAAAGTCCATAATTGCAGTAGTTACACTATATTATGCAGTTGGACATTGGAACAATTACATGACTGCTCTTATTTATACAAATGATGCAGAATTGTTTCCACTTCAATTGATACTAAGAAATATTTTGATTGAAGGAGAGATGTTAGCTGAAAATATTGAAACTGCGGAAGAAGCACTTATTAGACAGCAAGAAGCAGAATTAATTAAATATGGATTAATTGTTGTCTCCAGTTTGCCACTATTAGCTGTTTATCCGTTTTTACAAAAATATTTTACCCGTGGAATTATGATAGGTTCGATGAAAGGGTAATTATCAACTAGTATATAATCAGGTAAACCTGAAATATATAAATCAGAAAGGGAGAAATTTATATGAAAAAAAGACTAATCACTACAATACTTGCCAGCGCAATGATTTTATCTTTAGCAGCTTGTGCGAGTGAAGAGGCTCCTTCTTCGCAAGGAACCGGAGGACAGACATCAACAGCAGGTACTACTTCTACGCCTGAAGAAGAAAGTAATTTAAATCCGACTGGTCTGCCACTTGTAAAAGAAACTGAAACAATTTCTATTTTTTCAACTACTAACAATACAGACGTACCAGAGGAGGATATGGTATTCTGGAATGAAGTAGAAGCAGCAACTGGAGTTGAGATTGAATGGGAAATCCAACCAGGAACAACATGGAACGAAAAAAAGGGTCTATTTCTTGCAAGGTCGGATTTACCCGATATTGTTATGGGAAGAACTATGTTTACTGATGTCGAGTATCTAAATATGATTGACGGAGATCAACTATTACCGCTCAATGACTTATTGGATACATATGGTGAGAATTGGAAGAAGCTTACAGAAGCTGACCCGGAATTGTTGCCGTCGATAACAGCTTCTAACGGAAATATTTATGCAATTCCGGATTATATTGCGCCAGCTCCAGATGATGCTGAACTGGCTGCTACGATTACATGCCTACTTAACACCAATAGCCTTACTTATATCAACAAAACGTGGCTTGATAAATTAGGATTGGATATGCCTACTACTTGGGACGAGTTAGAAGATGTGTTAATGGCTTTTAAAACTCAAGACCCTAACGGAAACAACTTAGATGATGAAATTCCATTGTCATCAGTCGGTGTGAACTACTATGACGGACTTTTTGGAGCGTTTGGAATTCTTCCAAATAATACTCTAGAAAATATTAGTTATAAAGATGGAGAAGTAGTGTTTACTCCCGTTCAAGAAGAATATAAAGATGCTATAATTGCTTTTAATTCTTTGTGGGAGCAAGGTTTGCTAGATCCTGAAACATTCACACAAGACTCTTCTATGTTTAATGCAAAATTAAAAAGTCCAACCAGAGTTGTCGGAATGTTTCAAGCGTGGAGAGGGACTTCTTGGAGACTTGATGATAACGACACAGAATATGCTGTGTTGCCTGCGCTTACAGGACCGAATGGTGACAGCTTATATGAACAGAGTTTAAAAGGTGTTAGAAGAAGATTTGGTGCAGGTATAACTACAGATGCTGAAAATCCAGAACTCGCAATGCGTTTTCTAGACTATTTGCTAGAAACAGAGAATGCATATCAAATGTGGACAGACTCAAAAGTAGGCTACAACTTAGAATTTAATGAGGCAGAAGGAAGATATGATTTAATTAAGCCTATGGATGTTACAGATCCTGAACAAAAGAAACAATTAGGCGTGCTAGGATTTACATGTGTTGGAGTAGAGGCTATGTTATGGAAGCCTTTGACAGATGATCCTTTTAATGTTGACAATGAAATTAAATCAGCAGAACCATTCTACGTTGATAGTTTCCCAGAAGAGCAAATGCCAAATGTTTTCTTAACACTAGATGAAGCAGATGTTATTTCCGAGGCAGGTGCAGAAATTAACAGTTATGTTTCTCAAATGTACGCTCAATGGATTACAGGCGGTGGTATTGAAGACGAATGGGATGATTATATCAATAGGCTCAACGGAATGGGACTTGAAGAATATATTGCAAATTATCAATCTGCTGCTGACAGAATGAGCTAAAATTATTTTAGTAGTAGCTATGTGAGTTAAGTTATTATTTAAACGTAAGATATAAGGTGCTGGTGTCCTAATCAGTGTGAAACAATCAGAAAAAACTGTGTTTCATCAAAAATGGTCACTAGCACTTAATATTTATTGATAGGTAGCACAATTTTCTTGATTATATACTAAAGTTGTTGTAAAATTATACTATCTTATATTGGAGCGTTATAAATATGAAAAGAAAAAAGAGTAGTCTTCTATCACAATATATTATCTCGTACATATTAGTGCTTATGGTTCCTATGATAATAGTATTTGTTTTTACATACTACACAGTGTTTGACATGTTAGAAAGAGAAGTATTAACTAATCACGCAGATAATCTATCACTAGCAGTAATTCAAATAGAAAATGAAACTAGTTTTGCAACGGATGATCTAACTTTAATTCATCTAAAAGAAAATTTTACAAGTTTTGATTTTATAAGAGAACATGATATCGCTATAGATACACAAGACGAGTTGAAGAACTATTTGATAACTTCTAATTTAATTGTGGATATTGCACTCTATCAGAAAAGTTCAGAGTATATTATAACTGCTTACGGTTCTGCACAAAAATCACAATTTTTTAATACCATGTATGCATATGAGAACTGGAGTTTGGAGCAGTTTGAAAATGATATTATTATCAATAAAGAAGCATTTACGCACAATTCTGATTTGATATATGGGGGTAATTTAAACGAAGGTGTTTATACCACTTTTGTAATACCTCTAAACAAATCATTTACAAGATGTTTGCTATTTATTATTGACAGTGAATCGTTTGAAAACTATTTTTCAAAATCCAATTTATCTTATAATTTTATCTTTGACGATAATGGTGAACTTATCTATAGTACAAAAGATTATCCATTTGAG
>CAYJBU010000241.1:0-3323 GCA_964368155.1 uncultured Eubacteriales bacterium
TTATGCCTCCGTATTTTAATTATTTATAGATTAATGATTGACTTCAATTTACTTGAGGAAGTATAATAAAATCTCTCTTTACTACATTTTATTTATTAAGTGCTGTTTTGTCAAGACTTAAAATGTAAAAAAAACTAAATATTTTAAAATTTGAGTAAAATGCATTATTTTAAGGTAATTTTATTGTGAATTATGAAAAAAAAATAGCTGTTTTAACCAATGATATATTAAAGTGGTAAAATATTAATTATTTTATACTTGAAATATCTTCTTTTCACTTGATTAAGTGATGAATTTATAGTACAATATTATACGTAAAAATATATTTTAAGGAATAATAATGAATATACTATTATGTGGATTTATGGGTTGCGGAAAATCTTTGATAAGCAAAAAACTAGCTTCAAAGACATCATTTTGTTTTGTTGATATAGACAGAGAGATAGAGAAAGAAGTTGGAGAATCAATTGCTAATGTATTCTCAAAAAAAGGTGAATTGTATTTTAGGGAACTAGAGAAAAACACACTGATTAAGCTACTTGAAAATGATAATTTAGTTATTTCTACAGGTGGTGGTACTGTTGTCAATAAAGAGTGTGCAGAGCTTATTGCAAAAGATGAAAACTCTGTACTTTTGTTCATTGATACCCCTTTAAGAGCTTTGCAAGAAAGACTAAAATTTGACAAGAGACGTCCTTTACTACAAAGAGAAGACAGAAGTGAATTTATTGAAACTTTGTATAAGCAAAGGTATCCTATATATAAAAGAGTTGCTGATGTTTCTGTAAACGGTGCTGGACCTCCAAACGTAATTGTAAATAGAATTATTGAGATAATTGAAGCCAAATCTTTTTTTTGAAAGTGAATGATAAATAATATGATACTTAAAATTAATACAAATGAACCTTATGGTGTTATGATTGAAAAAGGATTAATAAATAAAATAGGTCCCATTGTTGCTAATTTAGCTACTAAAGGTACAAAAGTTATGATTGTAAGCGACAGTAATGTTTTTCCGATTTTTGGTGAAAGAGTAATGAAATCTATTGAAAGCAGTGGACTTATTGCAAAAAGATTTATCTTTGAGGCAGGAGAGCAATCTAAAACATTGTTTACTGTTCGTAATATATATAGCGCTTTAACAAAACATATGTTTACAAGAAGTGATTTAATTATTGCTTTAGGTGGTGGTGTTGCAGGTGATATGGCTGGTTTTGCTGCCGCAACCTATCTAAGAGGGATTTCTTTCATACAGATTCCAACTTCGTTGCTTGCGCAGATTGATTCATCTGTGGGAGGAAAAACCGGAGTAGATTTGCCAGAGGGAAAAAATTTAGTAGGAGCTTTCCATCAACCAAAACTAGTAATTTGCGACCCTGATGTTTTAAAAACTTTGCCAAAAGAGTTTTTGATTGACGGTTTAGGTGAAGTAGTAAAATATGCCTGCATAGACGATGTATCACTTTTTGAACAGCTAGAAAGTGGTGAAGCACTTGCAAATATCGAAAAAACTATTTATCGTTGTATTGATATTAAAAGAAAATTTGTTGAAGAAGATGTAGATGAAAAAGGAAATAGAATTTTATTGAATTTTGGGCATACATTCGGGCATGCAATAGAAAAATTACATGACTATAGCGGAATTTCTCATGGTTGCGCAGTTGCTATTGGAATGGTTATTGCATGTGAAGTTGGTGAAAATCTAGGATATACAGAAAAAGGAACTGCTCAAAGAGTTATTAATTTACTTACGAAATTAAGATTGCCTGTAAGTGATATTAATTCTATAGACAAAATCATTGATGCTACTGCTTTAGATAAAAAAAGTGTGGGTAAGATGATAAAGTTTATTTTTATACCTAGAATTGGTGAAGCTGTAGTTAAGAAGGAAGAACGAAATTACTTGATTTTAAAGTATAAAATTATGATAGAACAACAAAATAGATTGTCTAAATCATAAATTTGAGTACATAACGGAAATATACTTTGATTTATTAGAGGGTGAATTATATATGGTTGCTCCCCAATTGCTACCAATTGCAATGGAATATTTAAGAGTGGGAATGAAGACACAAGGCGATATTTTTATATCACATCAAGGAAGCATGGTACTACTACTTTCTTCAGGCTCCACAGTTAGTGAAAAAACAATCGAGAGACTGGAGAATATTAGATCATCTTCACGAAATATTTATGTCTCTGCTGAGTTTTATTCTACTTTGATGAACGAAAATTTACCTGCGAAGCTAAAACAACGACATATAGAGGCTTCGGTCGGATATAATGTAATTAAGCAGAAATCCAAGTCTACTTTAAAAAATTTAGAAGAAAATGGTGAAATTGAAGTAGATACTATGACTGAGATATCTGATAGTATCACTGATAAAGTAAACACAATTGATGCTTCGTTGCTTTTGCAATGCGTAAATGGCAAAAATAATGTAGATGAATATTTTTATTCTCATTGTACAAATGTTGCTGTTCTAAACGGCTTAATGGGAAAGTGGATGAAACTTGATAAGTCTTCTATAGATACTTTAGTTTTGGGCGGACTTCTTCATGATGTTGGAAAAACCAAAATTCCAAGTGAAATCCTAAACGCTCCAAGATCTTTAACTGATGAAGAATTTGCAGTAATGAAAAATCATTCTACATATTCATATGAAATGTTGATAAACTTGCCAGATGTTGAAAAAGATGTTGTTGATATCGCATTATATCACCACGAAAGAGTCAATGGTAAAGGATATCCAAAAGGACTTATCGCTGATGAAATTCCACTTTTTGCACGGATTACAGCAGTCTCTGATGTTTATGATGCCTTAGTTTCCAGAAGATGTTATAAGGACGGAATTACACCTTTTGAAGTATTGGACATGCTATCTGAAAGTAAGTTTTCTGATTTAGATTTTCATATTGTGCAAGTCTTACTTGAAAATATACCATCAGAACTTATTGGGAAAACTGTATATCTTTCAAATGGAGCGATAGGAAAAGTAAAATATGTTAATAGCAATGCTTTGAAATATCCATTAGTTGATGTCCAAGGTGAATTTTTACAAACTTCAAGTGAAGTTTATTGTGTGAGTATGACAGTATAAAATGATTCATTTGTGCTATCTCATAAACTAATTAAACAAATTACTGTAGGGATAGGTTTCCATGTCTGTCCGAAAAACATCATTTTTACCTGTTTTCCGGGAGGTCACACCCCCCGTTGGGAGGGTGTGGAAACCCTCCCCTACTTTTGTTTATTTTTAACTTAATGCCTGCTGAACAACTTGAAAATGGCATTCTAACGCAAAAGAAAGCTGTTTTCAAGT
>CAYJBU010000242.1:0-3319 GCA_964368155.1 uncultured Eubacteriales bacterium
GTCTGTTTGGAAGTATTTTATTCTTTTTACACAAATTTTTATGGGGTCTCAAGAAATTATTTATATGCTAAATAAAAAGAGTGCAACTACTTCCTATCCAAACACTGAGGATGAAAGCGTGATAAAAGTTTTTAAAAGAGCCAAGTCTTTGGGCTTTTCTGCGGTGAGAATTTGGGATTACTTATCTGCAATTATCATGTCTTTTGCATTGCTTGTTATCTACACTATTTTGCTTTCACGAGCAAACTGGATTATTTTATTGATTATTTTGGCGACTTCGCTAATTGGATATTATATAGGCATGAAACTGCGTGAATGGGACTATAAAAATAGAGAAACTGAAAATAAGTATGTAAATAAGGTGTTGTACGCTTGTGAAAAAAGTGAGGACATCAGTTTTGCAAAAGATGTTAGAATTTTCGGACTGAAAAACTGGCTTGATGATATGTATGACTCGTCAATGAGATTGTTTTTGGATTTTAGCAAAAAGCGTGAGTTTAAGAATTTGATTTGGGATTTTGTAGATTTAGTTTTAGCTTTTTTTAGAAACGGTAGTAAAAGTATTTTTGGATAATCTTGCAAAACTCGACAAACATTGCATTGAACTTTCGAATGTTCTCGATTACTTAAATTTATCGGAGCCTTTTAAATTTGAAGATGGAAAATCGTTGAATATCGACCAGAATACCAAATATGAAATAAGCCTAGAAAATGTGAGTTTTAGATATACCGGTAGCGATAAAGACACGATTAGCAATATGAATTTATGCTTGGAAAGTGGAGAAAAACTTGCAGTAGTAGGTCTTAATGGAGCAGGTAAAACTACGCTTGTAAAGCTGATTTGTGGTTTTTATAATCCTACAAAGGGTAGAGTTCTTTTAAACGGACGAGACATAAAAGAAATTAACAGAAGAGACTATTACAAACTTTTCACTGCTGTCTTTCAACATTCTACTACATTAGATGTGACTCTTGAAGAAAATGTCGCACAAAGTGATTGGAATATTGATAGGGAAAAAGTGCTTGAGTGTATAGAAAAAGCAGGTCTTAGCAAGAAACTGAAAAGTCTTGAAAATGGCTTGAAAACCCATATCGGCAAAAGAGTCTATGAAGACGGAGTAGAATTTTCTGGCGGAGAAACACAAAGGCTTATGCTGGCAAGAGCGCTATATAAGAACGCTCCTATTATAGTCTTAGACGAGCCGACCGCTGCACTTGATCCGATTGCAGAGAATGATATTTACATTAAATATAACGACATGACAAAGGGGTGTTCATCAGTTTTCATTTCTCATCGCCTTGCCTCTACTAGATTTTGCGACAGAATAATTTTGATTGAAAACGGAGAAATTACAGAAATTGGAACGCATAATGAGTTAGTGGAATTAAACGGTAAATACGCACACTTATTTGCGGTGCAAAGCGAGTATTATAAAGATGGGAGCGATTTTTAATGAAATTATTCGACTCTATTAAATTAAACATACGTGCGTTTTTATTATGTCATAAAGAGTTTAAATCGCTGTATAACTCGATATTTTGTAGTGAGGTATTAAAAACATTTATACCATATGTTGGAATATATATTTCCGCTAGGCTTATAGACGAGCTTGCAGGCAGAAGAGACCCTGACGCTATTTTAGGTTGGGTTTTGGCTTCTTTGATTTCTGCGCTGGTTTTGGGGTTGCTTTCATACATTTGCGAGAGATGGAGGGGGTATGCAGATAATTGGGAGATTTACAGAATTACAAACAACAACATTTATCGAAAAAAAACACTTTCAATGGATTTCTGTGTTGTTGATAATCAAGAAGTGAGAGAGCTTCGCTCTCAAATTGAGCAAACAGACAGATGGGGAGCATGGGGATTTAACATGATTAGATTCGACATTTTTCCAAGATTAGTCAGGGGATTTACTTCGATAATCACCGCTACAGTTTTAACAATCAGTTTGTTTACACTACAAGTTAAAGAGAGTGAATTCCTTTTCTTAAACAGTATTTGGGTGAATTTGACTGTGATTTTAATCATGGTAATAGTTATTTTGGTTTCTCCGATTGTTCCTGCAAAGGCCATGAAATTTTATGCAAAACTTGCCCACGTTTCAAAGTTTGGGAACAGGGCTTCGGGATATTTTATGTATGATGTTTACGACAAGGAAAAGTCACTTGACATGAGGATGTATGCGCAAGAAGAATTATGTGAAAATTATGCAAAAAAATATGTTCCTTTTGGCACGTGCTCTCCTTTTTATACATTTGCAAAAGGAAAAGGTGGATTGATGTATGCACTTATGGAGGCGATGACTGCTACTCTTACAGGTGTGATTTATGTGTTTGTTGCACTAAAGGCATTGGGCGGTGCGTTTGGTGTTGGGCTTGTGACCCAGTATGTAGCGACTACGATTAAATTCACACAAGCTTTGGGTGAAATACTAGCAGCTTTTTCGCTCATGAAAACAGATGTGGAGTTTTTAAAGCCTAGTTTTGATTATTTAGATACACCAAATGTTATGTATAAAGGCACTTTAACAACAGAAAAACGCAGTGACAAAAAATACGATATAGAATTTAATAACGTAAGTTTTAAATACCCGAATACTGATGTTTATGCGCTTAAAAATGTGAGCGTTAAGTTTTCAATTGGAAAGAAAATGGCTGTAGTTGGAGAAAATGGTTCAGGTAAAACAACTTTTATTAAGCTTCTTTGCAGAATGTATGATCCAACAGAGGGTGAAATATTGCTTAACGGAATTGATATTACTAAGTATAACTATAAAGATTACATTTCAATTTTTTCTGTTGTTTTTCAGGATTTTCAGCTATTAGCCTATTCTCTCGCTGAAAATGTTGCTTCAAGCACAAAATACGATAAAGCGACTGTGATAAAATGTTTAGAGCAAGCTGGGTTTGGTGAGAGGTTAAAATCTATGCCCAAAGGAATTGAAACGGTGCTATATAAAAATTTAGACAATGATGGTGTGGAAATATCAGGTGGTGAAGCACAAAAAATTGCTCTAGCTAGGGCGCTTTATAAGGACGCAGCTTTTATTATTCTCGATGAGCCAACAGCAGCTCTCGACCCAATTGCTGAAGCAGAGATTTATGAAAAATTTAATGAAATTGTTGGAGATAAAACTGCTGTTTATATCAGCCACAGGTTGTCGAGTTGTAAATTTTGCGATGAAATACTTGTGTTTGAACAAGGCAGAGCAATAGGACAAGGAAGTCACAGTGAATTGCTCGAGAAAAATATAAAATATAGAGAGTTGTGGAATGCACAGGCACAATACTACAAGGAAGAGAGCAATTGAGTTATT
>CAYJBU010000243.1:0-3315 GCA_964368155.1 uncultured Eubacteriales bacterium
GCACACTTTAAATAGGAGGAAAATATATGAATGAGATTATTAATGTAATGAATTTTAATTTTTCGTATGGAAGCCACCAAGTATTAAATGGTTTAAATTTTACAGCACAAAAAGGCGAAGTTGTCGGTTTGTTAGGCGAGAATGGCTCGGGAAAAACCACTTTCCTAAATTCTTTGTGTGGATTTAACGGTAAACAAAATTCTATCGAGGTACTAGGAACAATACCAACGCTTGATAATGATTCGATAAAACAAAATATTTCTTATATTTTAGATACTCCGAATTTACTGGATTATCTAACAGCTCATCAATATCTGGACTTTTTACTAAAAGTCGAAAACATTAAATACAAGAGCGTAGAAGATGACATAATAATGTTACTTAAAAGTTTTGATATAGAAAGTGAATATGATACAAAGCTGTTGAAGAACTACTCATTTGGAATGAAGAAAAAAATTCAAATTATTGGTGAGTTAATACTAAGAAAACCATTGCTGATAATTGACGAGCCTACAAATGGCTTGGACATTAAAATGATAATTCTTTTAAAGAATTTACTTAAAAAACAAAACAAAGATTTCAATTCTACTATCATCGTCTCAAGCCACAATGCCTCTTTTTTGGAAGATGTATGTGGAAGAGTTGTGTTATTTGGCGAGAAAAAAATTGTCAAAAACATCGTAATGGAAAAGGATGTTGATTTAGAATACGAATTCAATTTACTAAACTAAAAAGGAGGGATTATTAATGATAAAATCTCTTATATTGTTTAAAGTTAGAATTCGCTCACTAAAAAATATTCTGATTGTAGGACTTTTTAAATACCCCATGTTAATAGGGTTGTTTGTAGTTGCTTTTGTTCCAATTTTCATCGGATTAGAGACTGGAGTTTCTGACTTTGGCCTAGATTATACTTTAAACCCCAATATTTCAGAATTTATGAATTCATTAAGTAGTGCTATTTTTCTCTTGTTAAAACATGCAATTCCACTTTTTGCTATGTTATATTTTTTCATTTCACAAATTAGCATTAAATCTCACTCTAGGTATAGAAGTTATAACATTACATTTAAGAATATATACATATCTAATATTTTTACTGCTCTGGTTTTGCTTGGCATAGTTATGATTTTTGTTTTTACTTATTTTATCTTAAGAACAGGTTCTTCAATAGTAGCAGGTTTGTTTCAAGGATTAATTTTATTGCTTGTTTTCAACATTATTTTTATCGCATTTTCACTCACCTATCAAGTACTGTCAAATCTAGTTATTAGATTAATACCCAAAACCAACGCATATATACTTGAAATTGCAGTAGTAGTTTTATTAACTTTAATCCCTCAGTACATAGTAATGAGCCAAACTTTAGGTAGAATGTTAGCTTTTAAATGGTACTACTTTTTAATAATTTTACTGTTGGTTTTAGTTTGTTCCGTAACATTATTTATCAAAATTGAAACATCATATAAATATGTTGTTAGAAGTACTGCCAGAAAAAAAGATTTCGTGCTAGGCAACAGCAATATGACATATGTAAAAAATTACTTTCTTATGCTTTCGCAAATAGTAATTGTCTATATTGACTACATTATAATGATAGTAATATTATACTTGTTTTCAATACTCATGGGTGAATTTTCTGCATATAAATCTATGTTTTATCAAATAATCCCATTTATTTTTTTGGTTGCAAACGGAAACATTATGAATTATTATGATTGGTATAAAGTCAGAGATAAACATTCGCTCAAAAAAATGCTGGTAATTGACTATACTTATAGTTTGTTTTTTCTGTGGGGTGGTTTTTTCCGCATTATCCCTTGTTATCTACGGAAACTTTTTTGCAATCGAAGCATTATTAGGATTGATTACATTTAATCTTATATATATACTTCAGCTCAAACTAAAATTGAAATTTAGCTTAAATAAAGGTGCGACATTTATGTTGTTGTACGGGGCTCTTTCGTTTTTAGTTTACTTTGCTTTGGATATGTCTGCAAATCTTATAATCAATTGATATTTTCAAGAATACATAATGAATAGGATTAAAATTCCATAAATTCATCGTAATCAAATTGTGCCTATAACAAAGCTTGTGATGATGTAATACTTGTGTATTGCAAAGAGATAGCCCAGTTGCAGGTGCAATTTTTGCGTTTTTTTGCATGGTTCGAATAATATCGGTCAGGCAATCCAATTCAAAAAAGTGACTTCACACACTCCAATCACGTATGAAAGCTTAAAAAGAAAAGAAATCAACGAGAAAATTCATAATTTTTAATTAAAAAAGTGTTGACAAATTCATACTTTTAATATATTATTAAATCATGTTAGTTGTTACTAACTCTTTGCTGTCATGAGTTCTTCAAGACAGATTATTTATTAACCTCAAGTTAGCTAACGCTAACTATGTGAAAGTGAGATGAAACTATGAGTGTTGTAATTGTTGGCGGAAACGAATGTATGGAACGAAGATATATAGATATATGCAAAGAATACGGATGCAAAGCAAAGGTTTTTACTAAAATGAAAGGTGATGTAAGAAGTAAATTTGGCACTCCAGATATGATTATTCTTTTTACAAACACTGTATCACACAAACTAGTAGCATGTGCAAACTGCGAAGCAAAACGCTGTAAAGCAAGAGTTGAGCGCTGTCATTCTAGCTCAATCTCAGCACTGAAAAACATTTTGGAGGGAATGTAAACTTTTATGATAAGTGAAAAAATACTAATTGAACATTGTTCACTTACCCTCTCTTCTCTTAAAACAGCAAGTCTG
This sequence comes from uncultured Eubacteriales bacterium, assembly GCA_964368155.1. Classification (GTDB taxonomy): domain Bacteria; phylum Bacillota; class Clostridia; order Oscillospirales; family Acutalibacteraceae; genus SIG603. The sequence continues at coordinate 2,782 of CAYJBU010000243.1, forward strand.
TTTACTGTTAAATTTAAATCTCTAGAAAAATTGATTGAAGAAGTTTCTCTTTGGAATAAAAAATTTAATAACAGTGGTATAAATCTAATTATACTTAAAAAAGGAATTAACTCAGCACTTATTTATCTTTATAGAGAAGATATGTTAAGCATTGACTTGTCAAATTGCTATTCTCGAAAAATACTAAGTAACTATGGATATGATAACTTAAATGTATCTGAATGTATCAAGCGACTTTCAGAAAGAATTTCTACATATGATGAATTTCCACATGAAATAGGTTTATTTTTAGGCTATCCACCACAAGATGTCGATGGATTTATTTGTAACGGCGGAAAAAATTGTAGTCTTTGTAAATATTGGAAAGTATATGGTAACAAAGATGAAGCAATGCAGAAATTTGAAAGATATGACAAGTGTAGACAAGTATATAAAAAATTGTGGCAAAAAGGCAGAGATATTTTGCAATTGACTGTAAAAAAACAGTCGGTTGCTTAATATTGCTCCACCAATTAAAAAGTGGAGAAAAGATTG
>CAYJBU010000244.1:0-3305 GCA_964368155.1 uncultured Eubacteriales bacterium
GACAGGTTGATGCAATGTTAATATTTGTGATAAGGTCGTCACTTTCGAAACCCTTGAAATTTTGTATTGGAGGTTTTACAAAAAGAGGAATGTGCATAAGGGCTTCTGACAAATATTGCGCCTTTGTCACCATTCCAAAATCCCCCATAAAATCACCGTGGTCGGTGGTGTAAATTATTAAAGTATTATCATACTCACCTTTGTCTTTAAGCACTTTAATTATCTCTCCAACTTTTGCATCAATCAAAGACACATTAGCGTAATATGACCTTTTTGTTTTTTTAATGACTTCTTCGCTGTATAAATTTGTATAGTTTTTGGGATTTAATTTATAGTAATGAGGTGGTTTTTGCTCTAAATCTTCATAGACTGAATTAGAGGGGTTTATATCATCGAGGTCGTATAAATCTGCATATTCCGTTCCTTCGCAGTCGTATGGTTGATGTGGACCTGGAAAAGATATTGTCATATACCATGGTTTTTTCATTTTAGAATCGATAATATTGGTTAAAACCTCACAGCCTTTGTTCCCAATGTAACTGTCAATGTGGTCGTTTATGTCGCCAATCCAACTGCCTCCGCTGATTAAACCGCCTTTGCTAAGAGCATTCTTGTCTTTTCCGTTCAAAAAGTTAAGGTAATGCGCAATTTCTTCGGGGTTAGAAGACGGGGAGTGACCATCAACTATGTGTTCGTAGTCATGTCCTCTGTAAATTTCTGAATGAGCAAAATGTTGTTTTCCGACAACAGCTGTGTAATATCCAGATTGTTGTAGTTTTGACATATAGGTTTCCTCCTCTTTGGGAAGTCGTGATATATATGTAGGGCAAGCACATAAAGTGGGGAATTTTCCAGTTACAATCGCTGCTCTGGAGGGAATGCAAGAGGGGTTTGAACAATATGCATTTTTGAAAAATACACTTTCTCCTATGAGCTCGTCAAGATGTGGAGTTTTCATAATGGCGTTATTGTAACCAAATGTATCGAATCTTTGCTCGTCTGTCATAATTAAAAGTATGTTTGCTCTTTTCATTATACCTTCTCCTATTGGATTACTATTTTGTTGTTTTCAAAAACAACCTTGCCGTAATTGTGGATATCCATCGGCATTGTTTTTTCTGTGAAGTTATCGTCTTCTAACACAATAAATTTGTTTCCAATGAATTTAAGTTCTTTAAAACTTTGTCCGTAAACCAATGGAAAGTTGTTGAGATGGATTTCATTGTCTTCAACTAATATGCTGTTGTGGAAATACCTGTCTTTTACAAACTCTTCCATCTCGGGGTCAATATCAAAAACAGCTTTACCCCATGTTTTTATATTGCTTCGTTTAACTATGTTGTTTCTTATAATGATGTTGTTTGTTGCACCCGACTCATACCAATTGTCCATGTCTCCACTGATTTTAAAAACCGCACCTTCGCTGTCGATTGTGTTCCCCTCAATTAGAATGTTTTTTGCGCCTGTCAAAAGAATAGATCTCGCCCTGTTTTTTCCGAAAATACTATTTTTAACGACCACATTTGGGTATGCATCTGCATTTTCTATGCAATATTCCATGTTTGGCTTGAAGTTAAAAGCTTGTTTAAACTTAAGCTCACAGTATTTATTGTTAATGATTTTAAAGTCCTCGAGAATTACCTCACCTTCAAAAAGCATAGTTTTGTCGTGGTGAAGAGTGAGTTTTGAGTCGACTTTAAGTCCAAATACCCCTACTTGTTGTCTGTGTGGGATTTGCGCTATAACTTTATTGTTATCTAACACTTTGATTACTCTAAGATAATTTCCGTGAATATTAATGCTGTCGTCAAGTTGATTTTCAAAGCGGCAATTTTGGATTAATAATTCGCCAGTACAACCGACAAAATGTGTGGCATCTGCATTTGCAGAAACAACTCTATGTGTTCCGTTTTCCAGAACAACTTTAACATTATCAAGTGTGATGTTCTCGCTGAATTGCGCAACAACACCCATAGTCCCAGCGTGATAAATGTTAATGTTCTCAAGTATTATATTCTTTGAAGTGTCAATTGCAATTGCTGGAACGTATCTGCGCTCGTGTTTTATGCTCAGCAAATTTCCAACACGAGGAATGTGATTACGAAAAGTATAAAATACTTTTAAGTTACCATTGGGTAACTCTTCAGCGATGAGAGGATTCCAAACAGAGATGTCAATTGTGTCATATAGTGGTCTTTTGGTTTCTTTGTCAAACTCAAGCATACCATGTACGAATTCCTCTTCGTAATCCTCGCCTACAAAAACCAAAATCCCGTTTTTAATTTTATATGGGAATTTATCTTTGTCAATCTTAAGAACAAGGCTGTCTTGTGATACTTCAATTATCTCTCCTTGTGAGAACATAGGACGAATGTAGTCAATAACAAAGTTTTTGATTGTGATGTTTTCACTTCCGGTTATGTAAAAAGGCAGAACTCTCCCAATTCCATTAAGTCTTGCGCCTTTTCCATCTATAACAAGATTTTTCTTGTTGATAATAGGAAATGCAATACTCTTCAATCCAAAATCGTTGTTTGTCATATAAATGAAACGCTCAAGCGAAAAATCTCTTTTCATATCGCAATTTTTCATTTCAATCATGATTTCGTCTCCGTTATTAGCATATAAAACAGCTTGATTTGCTTCGTAAACGAAATCATTTAACGGTGATGTTCTTATTAACTCTTCAGTGATTTTCATTGTCAATCTTACCTTTCAGTTTATTTGAATTCATTTGTTTAATTTCATTGTTTTGGTTTTAACTCACCGAAATTTGATGTTTGTACTAAGAAATTTTCGTCAGCCTAATTATTGTTTTTGATTAACACGAAAATAAAACTGAAGACGTAAAACAAAGGAGTAGAGTCGAGAGTTATTTTCCGTGTTTATTTTATAATGTATATCAGAAGTTATAGTTGTGGCTGAAATCCAAAACACGGAGAATTTAACACAAATATTAATTTAGTTCCATTCTTGTGCAAGGAAAATTACTCCGAGTTCAGGCTAAGGGAGGAGTAATGTCACTTAATTTTACCAGCAAACGCATTTTCATCTAAATCGAGAGTGTCGAAATGAGGGGGTATTTCTCCGTAATAAGGAACATCTAACACTACTCCGCCTTTCACAGAGGATTGGTGTGCTATTATACCTGGGAGACAATATTTTGCTGCTTGCCAAGCGTTTGTGATGAGTGGTTGCTTTTTTGAGTTTACACATTTAACAAAATCGTCAACTAAAAAGTGATGAGATCCACTGTGTCCGTTTCTTACTCTTTTGAAAGTTTCGGGTAGTCTTCCCGTGTTTTG
>CAYJBU010000245.1:0-3290 GCA_964368155.1 uncultured Eubacteriales bacterium
TTGAGTTACCTTTTATATGATGATTATGATTTATTTAAAGAAATAGTCGACACATACGCCGATATGCAATATAAATGCACAAAAGCTGTACTCGAAACAGGTGCGAAATTCGACTTTGCACATTATTGGGAAGATATATGCTTTGTGAACGGACCTCTTATTTCGCCTGTAATGTTTGATGATTTATGTGCGCATCACTACAAAAAACGTAACGAACTCGTGAGAGATTACGGTATAAAAATTATTTCTCTTGACTGCGACGGTGTGACCGACACTCTACAAAAAACTTGGTTTGATAATGGTGTAAACACCATGTTTCCTATAGAAGTTGGTACTTGGGGCGACCAGTTTGAAAAATCTCGAATTCGTTTTGGCAACGAGATGCGAGGTGTTGGGGCGATGGACAAAACAGCATTTAGGAAAGATAAAGTAGCAGTTGACGAAGAGCTATTGCGCATGGAAAAATTAGCAAAAATGGGGGGGTTTATCCCTTGTCCAGATCATCGCATAATGCCCGGAAGCGACTTTGAACTTGTACGATACTATGCGGAAAAAATTAAGCAAATCAATTTTTATTCCGAAAAGTAAAGCTTTAAAAAGGAGTGTGAATAAATGAAAAAACCATATAATTTTCTTGTTTTTTTAGTAGATGAGATGTGGGGTGGTAACTTGGGGTGTACAGGCAACCCCGATGTAAGAACGCCAAACATAGATGCCCTTGCAAAAGACGGTGTTTTGTATACTTCGGCTTACTGCAACAACACTGTTTGTATGCCGTCACGAGCCACAATAATGACGGGGTTAACACCGAGACAACACGGCTGCGTAACTAACGGCACAATTTTGCCGACAGATATACCGACTTTGCCGGATGTTTTGAGAAAACATGGTTATAAAACCGCCTCTTTCGGTAAAATCCACCTTCAGCCTACCGGATATGGACAGGAATATGATGAGATTTTTTCGTGGGAAAGTGATAAGGCTTGGAGCGAAGGTGATATAACCTCGTTACCGTCACCATATTATGGTTTTGAGACAACGTATCTTACTAACAACCATGTCAATGTTGTAGGTGGTGATTATTACAATTTTTTAAAACAAAATCATCCAAATTTAATAAAGAAATATAGAAAAGAAAATGCTTATTACAGTGAAGCAGAGGGTAGTTGGAGATATGACATACCAATTGAGTTACATTATAATAATGTTATAAGTAATGAAACAATAAATTATATTTTATCACAAAAAGAAAAGCCTTTTTATGTGCATTGCTCTTTTCCGGATCCTCATATGCCTTTTTCAGCGTGTAAACCATACAGTGAAATGTACGACCCAAAAAGTATTGAAATCAACCCAACATGGAACTACATCGAGGAACCGACAGCGTGCCTTAAAGAATACAGGAAAAACTATCTTCCAAATGGTTTGCCTGAGAGCGATGTGCGTGAAATAACTGCACAGACCTACGGCATGATAACGCACATAGATGATTGTGTAGGTAAAATAATAGATACACTCAAACAAAACTCACTATATGAAAATACTGTGGTAGTTTTCCTCGCCGATCACGGTGAATATCTCGGTACACATGGACTGAAAGGAAAAAGTAACTGGACTTACGATGAAGTAGTGCGTGTTCCATTTATTTGTCGTGTGCCCGGTAATACAGCACGTAAAACGAATGAACCTGTAAGTTTGCTTGATTTCTCACCAACAATACTTTCTTTAGCAGAAATTGATCAAGAGGCTATGGATAATAGATTAACTCGCCATGGTGAAAAACTGGGGCTTCCTGGTGTGAGTTTGAAAGAAAATATAATAAACGGAACTCCTCTCGAAAAAAGATATACATTTATTGAATATGATGAAGATTGGGCACCTGGACCTGTGTTTAAAATCCGCGTGTTAATAGATGAACAATACAAAATGACACTTTACGGAATAAACAACGAGGGAACACTTTTTGATATGAAAAATGACCCCCATGAGCTAACAAATCTTTATTACGACGTTGGATACAGAGATATAGTTTTGACAATGAAAGAAACTCTTCTCAATGAACTGATACGCACAGACAGGCTTATCGACCAACCGAGAATATGTGGCGCATAAATACTAATTGATAAAAAATATTTCAAATGGTCAGTGTCATTTTCACATATATTGTAGAAATGATTGGTTATCTTCTACATATAAAGAATATGATTATGGTAATCTTACTGATGACTATACTGCAGAGTTAGAGCTTATTGATTATGTAAAAACTGAAATGGACAGACACTGGGAACCTCTTTCTCGTGAAATGGGTTTGAAATCAGATTCTACATACTTAGGAAAAGAAAATCCGTTAATTGCAATGTGTGATAATGTAGAAAATCTTGTTGCCACTGGGTTTATAAAGCTAAGTGCTATAAATACGCTTCCACTTATAATTTATTGAAAAACTTTTTTTAATAAATTATAAGTTAGGCATGATACTTTATTCCAATTGTTGTGATACAATAGATATGTAACATTTCTACAAAACTTATCGCAAAAACTACTAAAATGCTTGACAAGTTGTGTCGCAACCATTACAATTTAAAATATAAATTGAAACTATAGTGGGCTACTGTCATAGATTATAATTACCTTACAAAATTACATGATGAGATGCGGTTGCATTGGCCTAAAAATAAAACCATCAACATTGTTTGCCACGGGCACAGTGTTCCTGCTGGGTATTTCATGTCGCCACTCGTCGACCCTTTTTCGTCGTATCCTCATCTATTGCACAGAGGAATAAAAGAGAAATTCCCGTTTGCTGTAATCAACGTTATAGTAACCGCTATCGGAGGAGAAAACTCGGTTGATGGGGCTAAAAGGTTCGAATCACAAGTTTTAAACCACTCCCCTGAGCTCGTTACAATTGACTATGCACTCAACGATCGTGCGGTGGGACTTGAAAAAGCCGAATTTGCATGGAAAAGCATGATAGAAAAAGCACTGAACGCTAACATAAAAGTTATTTTGTTGACACCTACATGGGATATATCGTACCGCACAAAAGACAATTCGTGGACTGAGTTACTATGCCATACGGAGCAAATCAGAAAGCTTGCCGAAAAATATAAAATTGGACTTGCCGACAGTTTTGCCGCATTTGAAAGACATTTTAAAGCAAGAGGCGACATAAGCGATTTGCTCTCTTCGACAAATCACCCGACAAAAAAAGGACATTTGTTAGCCTCCGAGGAAATCATTCATTATTTTTAAGTAGATATAGATTAAAAACCAATCCGAAAGCATTT
>CAYJBU010000246.1:0-3242 GCA_964368155.1 uncultured Eubacteriales bacterium
AACAAACGCTTTGCGTTTGTTCTGAATAACAAGTTTTTCAGTAGGCTTTAACTATATGAAGTCAAATTTTTTCCCATATTTTATTCATCATCCGAAACGATGCAATCAGAACCAGTTTTCTGGTGAAAAGGTAGGCTTTCTATAGCACAAAAAAGTGTAGCAACTTTCGTTACTACACCAGTTAATGTCTATTCTGATTTAAGTTTTGTAGAGCAAAAATAGATTTATTAAAATGCTTTTAGCTTTCGTTAAACTCTTCTACTTGATATGCCTTGCAACATAAGAAGCACCGTCACTGAATATTTAAAAATCACTTCGGGTAAATACATTTTGTTTTGTTTTTTTCAAAAAAGTCCATCCATTTTTCTGAAGGTCTTTTATCTGTTACAACAACATTAATTTCAGATAAATCTGCAAAAGTCACAAATGCATTCTCGTCAAACTTTGATGAATCCACTGCTAAAATTCTCTCTTTTGAGCATTTAATCATTGCTGATTTCACAAGTGCAAAACTTTCGTTTCCCTCGCTTATTCCACGTTCTACATCCAATCCCTTGCACGAGAAAATTGCCTTTTCCACTCTATATGATGAAATTCCTTTTTCTACTTGCGAGCCGACAAAAGCCAAATAACCCGGACGCAATACACCGCCGGGAGAGAGGATTTGCCACTCGGGAATGTCTGCTACTTCATATAAAACTTCCAGTGAATTAGTAATCATCGTTATATTTTTCTTCTCTTTTATCGCTTTTGCAACAAAAACAGCAGTCGAGCTTGCGTCTAAAGTTATGTGTTCTCCGTCATTAATCAAATTAGCAACAAGGCTAGCTATAATTTGCTTTCCCTCTGTGTTGTGCTTTTTTCTTATGTTAAACGGCAAATCAATGCTCAAATTCTCTTTCAAAGTCGCTCCGCCATAGCTTTTCACAGCATAGCCATCTTTTTCCAATTTTTCTAAATCTCGCCTTATTGTTTCTTCGGAAACATTATATACTTTGCTTAAATCAGATACAATTACTCTTTTCTCTTCTTGTAATTTCTCTAAAATCAAATTTCGTCTCTCTTGTGCTAACATTTTCATCGCCTCTCTTTCTTCTTTCCTTACATTATAGCAAAAAACAATAAAAAAATCTACTGTAAATTGCCCAAAATTGTTTGTGCCACTTGGCTGTCAGCTTGTGCAATGACCATGCTGTCAAGATACATTCCAGTTTGTTTTGAATAATCTTTTGCTCTTTCAATTGATGCACTTACATCTGAAACACTGCCTGTTAATGTAAAATATGATTTTCCACACATACCTTTTGCAATTCTAAGCTCAATCATCTGGACATTAGCAGTTTTCAGCGCATAATCCGCCGCTTGAATACAAGTCACCACGTCATATGTCTCAAAAACGCCAAGTGCAGTCAGTTTTTCAACTTTTGAAGTTCCATATAGCGCAGGAAAAATATTTTCGTGAGGATTTCCAAGCACAAAGGTTCCAATAAGATTTTCACTAAATCCGTTTTCCACAGTTTCAATCGCTATTTTGACTGCAGACAACTCTCCCTCAAACAATGCAATGTATTTTCCGGGACATACTACTTGCCCAAAAATTAATTTTATGTCAGCAGATTTCACCACTCTATCAGTCGCAAAAATCCCTGTTGACACTGTTTTGAATTCTATCATTCCAACTGCTTTTTTCATAAGAAAATCCTTTCAAATACACACTATTAGACTAATATATCTCCACCGTAAATTACAACTTGATTTTTTGTAATGCTCTCAATTTTCCCATCAATGGAAGCGTGCAAAACGCTATATAAACCACTCTCTTGGGTTGCAATCACATCGCCGATTTTCACCGTGTCGCCCACATTGACCTTAACAAAAAGAGGTGAGCCGATGTGTTGATTTATTTGAATATATGCTTTTTTCGGCTTGTAAAGTTTGTCATTTAAACTAGCTTTTGAATGATACCTAGATAAATCGATGCTCATCTCAAGCCTGTTTTCCGGAACACATCTATATTCTCTGTGATGTGTCACATCTTTAAGTTCTCTGTCCTGTGGCATTTTCACGCCTTGACTTCGCAAATTGTTTTTAAAAGTGCTAATCAATGTTGCCGGTGCCAAACTTTGTGGACATGCAAATTTTTCACAAATTCCACACCCACAGCAGAAAAAAGTGTCCAGCAAAACATCTATATTATTATAGTCGTTGTTAGCTATTGCCCTCATAAACAGGTGAGGTTTTATCGGATATCCCAAATTGCTTCTAGGGCATAAATCGGTGCAAGCCATGCACTGACAACACGCCGAAGACGCTCTGTTAATACCAATTGCAGGGTTAACTTCCTTGGATTTAATCAATTTATGTTCCTTTGGCAAAATCAAAACTGCATTTGTGGTTTTTGTGACTGTCGTGTTTCCGTTGCCTAGAAATCCCATCATCGGACCTCCAACCAAATAAGAAAAATCTTCTATTGTCGCACCATTTGCCAAATTTAAAAGCTCGTTTAATTTTGTTCCAATCGCCACTTTAACAGTAACAGGGTTGTTTACTGCACCTGTTATTGTCACCAATTTATCAGTGACAGCCTTGCCTTTTGTAAGGGCCAGATATGCGTTGTACATCGTTTCTACATTAAAAACAATAACGCCCACATCAATTGGAATTTTCCCCGCGGGGACTCTTTTTTTAAGGGTTTCATATATTAAAACAACTTCATCGCCAGTAGGATAAACGCTATCCAGCAATTTTAAGTTGATGTTTTCAAATTCATTTAGGTATGTTTCAACAGCAGAAACTGTTTCTTCGTACTCTTTTTTTACACAAATTATTGTTTCGCTAACTCCAAGAGTTTTCGAAATGGTGTCTAGCGCCGACATAATTTCTAAGGTTTTTTCCGAAAGTAGTTGCCTGTGAAGAGTTAAAAGAGGTTCACATTCAGCGCAATTTAGCAAAATAGTCGATGCTTTCATATTCAATTTTGCATGCGTGGGAAATCCTGCACCGCCAGCACCAATAATTCCGCAATTTTGCATTAATTCTTGCAAAGTATTGAAATCAATTTCCATGTACACTCTCAACTTCTTTCCTTTTAAAGTATTAGCTGTCTGATTAACAAATTTATTTATGAACCTAAGTAGGGACAGGCTTCCACGCCTGTCCGAAAATCATCAGTTTTTTCCTGTTTTGCGGGGCTGTCGCACTAAAGTAATCTTGCACAATGTAGCCTTGCGGGTGTCCGTGTG
>CAYJBU010000247.1:0-3202 GCA_964368155.1 uncultured Eubacteriales bacterium
TATAGATATAGTGGCGATGAGTTTGCTATTCTCTCAAAAGACTTAAGTGATGAATATTTCACGAGAGTAGAAACTGCAATAGACGAATTAAAACACCCAATTTTTATAGAAGGCTTAGACGTGATTTTGGATTTAATTTTTGTCAGAGTTGATTTTCCTGCTTTTTCAAAGAACTTAAAAGATTTAATTTCAGCAGCAGATTATTCCGTACGCACCTTAAAAGAAAAATCGGGTAATTTAAAATACTTATACGATGTATCAATTATGCAAAATATGTCTGAAAAATATTTGATGACACAGAAAATTAAAGATGCGCTTAGTAATAATAATTTTGTAGTTCACTACCAACCTATTTACTCGATTGAACAAGATACATTCACTAATGCGGAAGCCTTGGTGAGAATGAATGATAATGGCAAGCTATTATATCCAAACAGCTTCATCGAGTTAGCCGAAAAAACCGGACTTATTACAAAAATCACTTACAAGGTTTTGGAAATTATATGTAGGGACTTGCGAAAGTTGATAGATGATAATCAATTAGGAGCGCAGTTCGAATCTGTTTCGATAAACTTTCCATACTATCAATTTGCCATGCCTGGTATGATTGATGAAGTTACGTCAATCTTAGAAAAGTACAATATTCCACACTCTATGATTAAAATCGAGATTACTGAAAGAGTTCTTATTTCGGACGCTTTTAACATGAAAACCATTATGAAAGAAATGCAGGAAAAAGGATTTATTTTTGAGCTTGACGATTTTGGAATTGAGTACTCAAATATGAGTGTGTTTTTAGATTTGCCACTTGATATAATTAAAATTGACAGAAGTCTTCTATATTCTGCTACTAAATCAAAAGAAAACAGAAAGTTTTTTGAACATCTTGTTTTGGGAATCAAGTCTACCAACAAGAAAATTATCGTTGAAGGTATAGAAGAGTTAGAGCAAAAAGATTTGTGCGTGTCTTGTAAATGCGATTATATTCAAGGATATTTTTTCTCAAAACCAATCTCCATTTCCGAAGCTCTTAGGTTTATTGGGAGAGACACCTTACAATAACATATCACTTTTTCGCTTTAATCCATAATTTTGTGTTCTTATAAGCTAATTGTTTCCTAAAAAAACCAAATAGAATCCTCCTGTTGTTCAGCAGGTATTAAGTACAGTTCCTTGCTTCTATCCAATTTTAATAACAGCTTTTACAACTTCCTGTTTGTTGTTTATGCACTCTTCAAATGCTTTTTGAATGTTTTTGAATTCAAATTCATGGCTAACAATCGGACCCACATCTATTATTCCGTTCGCAATTGCTGAAATGGCTTTTTTGTAGATGTTTCTGTATCTGAACACAGTTTTAATCTCTGCCTCTTTGCTCATAATTTGCCCAAAGTCAAATGTTACATTCGAGTCTGCAGCCATGCCGACAATAACAATTGTACCACCTGTTTTTACAAGATGAGCTGTTTGTTTAAGTGTTTGATGACTGCCTGCAGTTTCAATTACTCGTGTAAACGAATTCACTAAATCACTGATTAAAATGTCGGTTTCTTTGGCATTCACCACTCTTGTTGCTCCTAATTTCTTTGCTACTTCAAGCCTGTTATCAAAAACATCAACAACCGTGATATCTGTAGCTCCGTTTGCTTTGCACGCAAGAAGTGTGCAAAGTCCGATACAACCTGAGCCTAAAATTACAACATTGTCCCCAAGTTTAACTCCTGCTTGGTCGGCTGCGTGAAGGCCAACAGCCAGAGGCTCTACAAAAGCTCCTTGCATGGTGGTTACATTTTCGGGCAATTTAAAGCACATGTTTTCGGGGAAAGTTAGATAATTTTTATAGCAACCATGATATGGAGGAGTTGCCAAAAACTCAACATCTGGGCATAAATTATATTTACCACTTTTGCAAAATTCACATTGTCCGCAAGTAATTCCAGGCTCTAAAGCAACCTTGTCACCTACTTTTAAAGTTATTACTTCGCTTCCTATTGCTGTTACAGTTCCTGCGCATTCGTGACCTAAAATAAATTCTCCGTCAACTACAAACCCTGCGCATTTTCCCTCATGGAAATAGTGCACGTCCGAACCGCAAATTCCAGCATATTCGATCTTCACCAAAACTTCTTTTGCTAATGGGGTGGGAATTTCTTCTTGTCTAATTTCTATTTTGTTAAGTTCTGTCATGTAAGCTACATTGTTTTTCATTTGTATGATACCATACCTTTCAATATATCTAATACCAGTTTTAAATAAATACGACCACAACTTGTTTTCTTAAGATGTGGTCGTATTTGTTCTGCATGCAGAAAAACCTTTTAAACCGTGGTTCGTTTATATCAGTCATGCTAAATTCAGTTATTATTATAGTCGATTGCTAAGGGTTTGTAATATTATTACAATAACGCATTTAAAGTAATGAATTCCGTTAATTTGTCCTCGCACGAAATCGCATTGCTAGATTTTATCATTCCACCAACAATTTTTGCAATAGGCCCTCCACCGTGTGAGTTCTCTTTGTAGTAATGAACATTGCTCAACGATGAATGCCACGATAGCAGTGCTTGGATAAATAACATTTTCTCTTTTGCATACTCTTCGTTGTTGTATAAATCGTTTAATTCTTTAGGGTCGCTTTCTCGGTCGAATAATCTACCCTTATATTCATCTAAATAATATTCGAATTTATATTTTTCTGTTGCCAAAGCAATATAGCGATATAAAATCCCCACAGCAAATTTGCGTGGATTCTCTAAGTTGTTTTTTAAAGGAGTGTATAAATCATAACCGCTCATGTGGTCAGGGGTTTTTATTCCTGCAGCACCTAAGATAGTTGTGGTCACGTCAATTGTTGTTGCAAATTTTTCTGTTTTTCCTTCTGGCAGAGTTTTAGGCATACTCATAATAAGAGGGACTCTGAAACTCTCGTCATAGAAATTGTGCTTGTCGTTAAATCCGTGGTCAAAATACTGTTGCCCATGGTCAGAGGTGAAAATGATTAAGGTGTCTTCCCTTAAACCTGCAGAGTTTATGTAGTCGATAATTTTACCTATTTGTGCATCACAATAATTCATCAAGGCGTAATATCGTCTTTTAAACTCTTGAATTTCGCTGTGGAGTTCTTTTTTGTATTCAACTCCACCAGCTTCATCAAGAGAGGACGAGCCAGCGCCGTAATCTGGTGGAGCGATGTTTGAACCTA
>CAYJBU010000248.1:0-812 GCA_964368155.1 uncultured Eubacteriales bacterium
GATATAATACATATACAATACGAAAGGAATGGTGTATATGTTATTTTACAGAGTGAGTGCACAGCTTAAACTTAATAATTCAGACATCAGTAGAGCCGAGGAAAGAGAAACAGAAAATATAATATCATCAAAGTCGCAAATTTATTTCGAGGAAAAAGGCTGTGACTTCCATATAGCAGTATCGAATATCTGCTATAAGACAGGTGGCTTATCACTTTGTGTGGCGAGCAAATCAGGTGATTTTAACGAGGAATTATTACATAAATATCTAAGTGAAATTGATTTAGTTATTGCTGAATATAGAGCAAACGAAATCACTTTAAAAGCATTTAATAAAATGCTTGTTATGTCCGAGCGAGCAGGATTTAACGTGCGTGACAACGGCATTGCAGAAAGATTGGGAATTAACAATTTAACAAACAGGCATGAAACTATGATTAATTTTGAGAAAGTGATTGAAAATAGATACACAAAATCTCAAACACTCAAAGGGCTTGAAAGCAATCTATGTAGTGATGATTTTAAAGAAGAAATCGAGAGAATATATAAAGGAACTAAAAAACCCTCAGTTCAAGGTCACCCAGTTCATTATATTGTGAATTATGATGATGTGGAGACAGAGGGGGAAATACTCAAATATTTAATTGATGCACTTCAAAGCAATAACAGAGTTATTAGTAGACGATATGCTGTAACAGACATTGGAAACTGTGATGAGTTTTTTGAAGGGATTACTGAATCAAGGGCAGATGAATTATACAAAAGTGCTGTTGGCGCAACGATTGTAATAACATTCGGATTTAAAGAAGAAC
>CAYJBU010000248.1:822-3190 GCA_964368155.1 uncultured Eubacteriales bacterium
AACCTTGTTCGAGTAATTCCCAGATTATTACAAGTTCAATAATCAACATAACAAATACTATGAAGAAGTATAGAAATAAAGTTTTGACAGTGTTTTGTCTAAGCAATAGATTTGAAAAAGTAAAGGCTATAATAAACGAAAATCTTGGGGATATCACGGCGATTAATCTATCACAAGGCAATGCTTTTAATCAAAAAGCTAAAGATTATTTAAAAATCAAAGCTAAAAATCACTGTATACAAAGCGGCAAAGAGTTACTTTCAAAAATAAAAAAAGACACTGCATATTCTGCAACAAATTTAAACGAAATTTTTGACAGTTGGTATGACAGAGTTCTTAAAGAAAATGTTTATTCTCAATACAAAGAGTTTGAAACCGCAAGCAAAAACACACTTGCCAAAAAGATGAAAGGCTGGGCAATTAAAGAGCTTGACAGTATGATAGGTTTAAACAAAGCGAAACACACAATACACAGTGCTATTGATTTTTATAAAGCTCAAAAAGTTTTTAAAAGCAAAGGATTTATTGCCGAAAGGCCATCGATGCACATGGTTTTTACGGGAAATCCGGGCACTGCAAAAACAACAGTAGCAAGACTTTTTGCGCAGATTATGAAAGACAACGGCTTGCTGTCTGTGGGAGATTTGCACGAAGTTGGACGTGCTGATTTAGTTGGAAAATATGTGGGCTGGACAGCTAAAATAGTCAAAGAAAAGTTTCAAGCAGCCAAAGGTTCGGTGCTGTTTATTGACGAGGCATACTCACTTGTTGAAAAGGGCGGACTATACGGCGACGAGGCGATTAACACGATAGTGCAAGAGATGGAGAACAACCGTGATAATATGATAGTTATTTTTGCTGGATACCCCAAAGAAATGGAAAGATTTATGGAGAAAAACCCGGGACTTAAATCAAGAATTGCATTCCATATTCCCTTTGATGATTATAATACCGATGAACTCCTTGAAATAACAAATTTTATAGCAAATAAAAATCAAATAACACTTGATAAATCCGTAAACAAAAAACTTGCTCCAATATTTGAAAAAGCTGTAAATACCGAAGCTTTTGGAAACGGAAGATTTGTAAGAAATATGTTTGAAAAGGCAATTATGAAGCAGTCTTCACGCTTAATTGCAATGGATTTTGACGAAGTGACAAAGAGTGATGTTACCACTTTGGTAGCAGAGGATTTTGAAATGCCTATAGGTTTGAATGAGAAATGCGAGAGGAAAATTGGGTTTTGAGGTGCTAATTTGAAAGCCCTGCCGAGTGGGTTCGGTAGGGCTTTGTTTGTTATTCTTAATTAAAATTTAATGTTATCGTTATCTAACAATTTACTATTTTCTAAGCATTTTTTAAATTCTTCGCTATATTTCTTATCACTGTTTTTTCTTTTCCTATTCCACCATGCAGAGGACGGGTGGCAAAACGAATGAATTTTATTTTGGTTTTTGTATTTCTGTTTGGTTTCTTCACCTATATTATTAAAGACTTTTTTTGATAGAATAAGAATAAGCTTAGGCTTAAGTACATTTAATACTTCAACAAAATTTTCATTTGCTTTCTCTATATCTGTAACATCTGTTTTTATTGACCCACCAGATTTGAACTCTGGACGAATAAAGAAATTCATAAATGCAATAGTATTAAAGGCAGCTTTATTATCATCTGTTTTTAATATATCCCTTATAACACTTGTTGGGTTGCTATATGACACATTTTTTCTCGTTTTTCCGGGTGCGTCTCCCAAAAACACACTTGCTACTCTTCTTGTGTTAAATTCGTCTTTTCTCTCTTCGTAACCTTTAAAGAGTTCGTCAGTTTTGTGGTCATACCATTTTGCAATAATATCTTTTTGAATGTCACTTGGTATTTCTTTACCGTTACAAAAATGACTTTCTTCTACCAACAGAATTCTACTCTCGTCATACTTCTTGCCTACAAATGGGATAAATTCAGAGTGTAACTTGTAGTACTTTAGTTGCTCTAATTGCTTTTCATAGTTTTTGTCAGTTGAGTAATTCATAATAACCTCTCTTTCAAATTTAAAAATATCCCTTCAGTTCATAACTTTCTACAGCTCTTCTAAGGTCATTTTTCACCTCCTCTATAAGTGATTTTGGGCTTAATATCTTTGTATGCACTGCGTATTGCACTGCCCAATTTCTCATTGCTTTTAAATTTACCCTAACACTCACGGTAAGCTCGTCCTCGTTAATGTCAGAGAGTACCATTCGGTCGCCAAACCAGTCGTAAAGCTCGTTTAGTAAATATCTTTTTACCCTAAAACTCACCAAAGAACTCTCGCCCGAGAACATATAAATATGCTCTGCTACATATGAGCTTAAATCAAGGTCGGACTTAC
>CAYJBU010000249.1:0-3165 GCA_964368155.1 uncultured Eubacteriales bacterium
AACTCAGCTAATTTATATATTCCCTCAATGTTCAATTGAAAAATTAATAACGATACACATTCGCCACCCGAATGGTGAACAGGCAAAATTAATGTTGGATAAGGACTTTGCTCTATCGATAGCCATGTTGGAATCTCTATCCCATTGAGTAAAGTCAACAAACCATTTTCAATATTTGGAAAATATATTTGTTCCCATTGTTTACTGTATTTTAAACTTCTCGTACCCTCCGCAGAAAACAACTGTGGAATGCTTTTGTCATAGTACAAAATTTGTTTAATCACTGGGTGCGTGTACAAATAGTCTGTTAAAATTTCTGCAATCTCAATATTTAATAGAGGGTCATCGGAATAGCTTAATTTTGAAAACGCTTTAGTTTCTTTCACCTGATATGACAACTTATGTATCTGTTCGATATGAGTATCAAATGTGTATTGTACGCTTTTTAGGTGAGCGGTTGATTGATTTTCATATGACGGCAACAAGTTATCAACCATAACTCCATAAAAAAACATTGTGAGAACAACCATTGGTATCATTATCATCAACAAACAGGATATCACATAAAATATAAGTGTCTTTTTTCGTTTCATTATACAAATCTTTCTTTATTGTTTTTCAAGTGCCCTCATTATGTAATACGCCACAATGGAAGCAAATCCGTGATTTAGGCTTGCACTTGTTTTGTCATGTTCCCAAAGAGTCCCAGTCAGCTTTGCCATCGGTAAAAAATATGCCTTGCAATCTCGCAACACCTCATCATAGCGCTTATCCGCAAGCATTATTTCGAGCCTAAGATAGTTTCCGATAAATGCGTTTGACGGTGCTACCTCGGGATAAACATCTCTTTTGCGATTAGGACCTAATTCATTAAGTAACTTTGCGAACAGTTCGGGGTGAGAACTACTCTGAGCAACACCGCAAAAAAACGCATAATACTGACAAGTTTCTGTTAAATGGCCTTGCAGTTGAAGTTTGCCGTCTTTTCGCACACTGTTGTCCTCAAAAAAAGTTCCATTCCATGACTGTTTACATATTTGATGTTTTATCTTATTGCCACGTTTAATCAATTTCTCATCATCATACATAATACCGATTGTTTCAAACATTTTCGAATACAACATATTAGTTGGGTAATTCACACCTTTTGTATGTTCTTTGTCGTTACATTTGCTCCACTCAATAAAAACCCAACCTTCTAAATTTTCAAGTAGACCGTCTTCATTTTCAAATGCAGTAAAGTAATCAATTAAACCGTAAATTTTACTTTTCGCCTTATTTGCAAGAACTTTATCGCCTGTGCGTAGGGTGTATGCATACAGTTCAATTACAAACCACATTGCCCAATTCGGAATAAAAACTCCGTCATTATGGTCGGCTGGATAGCACATCGGTAACATATTCTTAGGCAAATATTCCGATTGCGGCGCAAGGATATAGTTTTCTAAAAAATTATGTTCTACTATATTTGAGCCTGTGAAAAAATATTCGGCAAATCCGGTGAAATATCCGTCACACAGCCAACCTGCTCGCTCTCGTGAGGGACAATCCATAAACAAATCAACAGCATTTTGAGCAAATGTATGTTTGGCGGCGGTGATGATAGCCTGCAACTCGCTATCTGCTACATTTATTTCATTTACTGAAGTATTTTCGTACAAGACTATGCTAAACTGGTTCAGAGTTATTTCACCTTCTAAAACCACAATTGATGCATATCTCAACGTGTTGGCTTCAAAAAGTTGCAATGAATATCCACCTGCTTTTAGTTCAAATTTTTGAACATTGCAACAGCCGTTTCTAAAAGGGTCAACAGGCTGTGTACGTTCGCCTTGAAACATTTCATCAAACAAAATCATAATCTTTGCATCGGTTTTAGCGGTGACTAATAATTTATTGAAGCCGGTAACTGCACGCCCAAAATCATAAGTGATATAGTCGTTTTCTTGCATCAAAATTTCTTCGGCACTTTCTAAACCACCATTTATTTGATTTGGCTTAAAAACAAGTGATGACACTTGTGCCGACAAACTCTGTGACAAACTGCTTTTCGAGTATCCCTTTAGAGTTTCCCCAATATTTAAATAACAACGGTCATCCCAATCTGAAATAGCATTATTTTTTTCGACAAATCCCGATTGTTTGACAGATATCGGAAAAACTGAATTCCACTTAACATATGGAACATTTCGTTCAAGCAAGGTATTGCCACTCACTTTGTTGACGTCAATTTTGGGGAACAAATCAGTGTCAGAGCAATAAAACTCTTTTCTGCATCTGTCCATAACATAACTTTCTACAAAGGTACGTTGAAAGCTAAATCGCTGAACTTTGGTAACCCTGTCTGTAATTTGATAACAACAAAAATCCTGTGTACTAATAATACAATTGTTATCTCGTTTTATTTCTACACCGAAAAAAGGAAGTTCGTCAACTATATAATAAGAGTTGATATTGGCCGCAAAAACTTCCACGACTATACAAACTGAATTATTTTCAAATGACGATAAGTTATAGTTATCCACACGTGTATATCCGTGTGCTGCACGAGCAGGACCATATCCGACAAATTCACCATCTATGAAAAGACGGTACAAATTTGATGCGGCAATTGTTAAAACATCACCTGGTTGTGGTGTAAAAAAAAGTTTGAACGCAAGTGTATGATTTTTTACAGCACGCAGTTCTTCCGACCATACAAAATACATTTAATTCCCTCCATAAAAAAACGTCATAAATTTCATATTATGCTAATATATATTTTAATACGACTATAAGCAAATGTAAAGAAGAAAAATAAATAATTAGTATACATTATTTGCATCTAATAAACACTAAATGAAAAATTTGCTATTACGCAGCAATATGAACCGAATTTTTGAATCCAATTTTATTTTAAGTAAATCAAAAGCTAAAGTGTATTTTTATCAAATAAGCACACTTATTACATTTATCTTTTCTACACACATCATGTATTAAGCATAGTTATGTACCTTCTTTTTAAGAGGTCTATCTTTGTTTACAGTGGGTCAAATTCTGGGTACAAACAGATTGTTTAATCTCAAAGTTATTTTGCGGACTTACCTACAAGAAAAATTTCGCATTAGTTTTCTCAATGCTTTTTGACCACATAAACAGTCACAGACAGCTTTGGAGTATATGTAA
>CAYJBU010000250.1:0-3123 GCA_964368155.1 uncultured Eubacteriales bacterium
TATTGGAGGGGAGACTCTAACAATAAAATGCTACAAAGGGTTTACGGAACAGCCTACCCAAAACAGGCTCAACTTGACGAGTATTTGGCAATGGTTGAAGAGGCTAAAAAACGTGACCACAACAAACTAGGCAGAGAGCTTGGCATTTTTACAACATGTGAAGACATTGGCCAAGGCTTGCCTGTAATGCTTCCAAACGGTGCAATGGTTTTAAGGCTTTTACAAAGATTTGTTGAAGACACAGAACAACAAGAGGGTTGGCTACCTACAAAAACTCCTTTTATGGCTAAAAGCGATTTATATAAAATCTCTGGCCACTGGGACCACTACAAAGACGGTATGTTTGTAATAGGAGACGAGGAGAACGACAAAGAGGTATTTGCACTAAGGCCTATGACATGTCCGTTCCAATATCAAGCCTATTTAAACAAAAAACGCTCTTACAGAGAGCTTCCTTTAAGATACAACGAGACTTCTACACTGTTTAGAAATGAGTCTAGTGGCGAGATGCACGGACTTATTAGGGTTAGACAATTTACAATTTCAGAGGGTCACTTAATGTGTATGCCAGAGCAACTAGAAGATGAGTTTAAAAAATGTATAGAGCTTGCAAACTTTATGCTTAAAACTTTAGGTCTTTATGAAGACGTTAGCTACCGTTTCTCTTGCTGGGACGAGAACGACCGTGAGAAATACGAGGGCACTAAAGAGCAATGGGACGAGGCTCAAGGCATTATGAAGAAAATTCTTGATGATTTAGCGCTTGATTATGAGGTTGGAATTGGAGAAGCAGCGTTCTATGGTCCAAAACTTGACATTCAAATTAAGAATGTACATGGCAAAGAGGACACACTAATCACAATTCAAATCGACCAACTTTTAGCCGAGAAGTTTGGAATGGAGTATGTTGACAAAGACGGACAAAATAAAAATCCATACATCATTCACAGAACTTCAATCGGTTGTTACGAAAGAACTCTTGCTCTTTTAATAGAAAAATATGCAGGAGCATTCCCACTTTGGTTAGCCCCCACACAAGTAAAACTCTTGCCTATAGCAGACAGACATCTTGATTACATTTACGAGGTTAAGAGCAAACTAGAAGCTAAAGGATTTAGATGCGAGGTTGACGACAGAAGTGAAAAAATTGGCTACAAAATAAGAGAGGCCCAACTTGAAAAAGTTCCTTATATGCTTTTAGTTGGCGATAAGGATATCGAAAATTCGGTAATTTCAATTCGCCACAGAAAAAATGGCGATTTAGGGTCGATGTCGGTTGAAGAATTCTTAGCCAAAATTGTACCAGAGTGTGAAAACAAAGAAATAATTTAAAGTTAATATTTATAAGTAAAATAAGCCGAAATGCGGAAGAATGGAGATAAAGGGATATGAAAATAACTAATTTAGTTGGAGAGAGATTTAAAGAAAAACCTTCAGACTGTGCTACCGACAGTCATGAATTTATGGTTAGAGGCGCTTATATCAAAAATGTTGCAAACGGAATTTACTCATCTTTTACACCAATGAAAAGAATTGCGAGAAAAATTGAACAAATCATCAGAGAAGAAATGGATAGAATAGACGGGCAAGAGGTTGCGTTCCCTGTAGTTTTACCTGCTTCTTTATGGGAAGAATCGGGAAGATACGAAAGTGTCGGGCAAGAATTACTTCGATTTACAGACAGAAATAACAGCAAAATGGTTTTGGGAATGACACATGAGGAAGCTGCTGTTCATCTTGTGAAAGAATACGGTCAATCATATTCAAAATATCCTTTTATGATTTACCAAATAAACACTAAATTCCGTGACGAGGCTCGCCCACGTGCTGGACTAATCAGAGTTCGTGAATTTACCATGAAAGATGCTTACTCGTTCCACACTTCTCAAAAAGATTTAGAAGAGTATTATGACCGTTGCCACAAAGCATATGAAAGAATTTTTGAGCGAGTAGGCTTGCCTGAAATCGTTTCAGTTGCATCTGACTCGGGAATGATGGGTGGAAGCCTTTCGCACGAGTTTATGTTTTTAACTCCAATTGGCGAGGATAGCATTGTGCTTTGCGACAGCTGTGACTACAAAGCGAACATGGAAGCGGCTAATAATATTATTAATAACGAAAGAGGGGAGAGCGCTAGTCTTGAATTGGTGCACACTCCTAATGTTCAAACAATTGAGGAATTGTGCGACTTCTTAAAAGTTGCTCCAGAAGAAACTTGTAAAGCGGTTGTATATCAAAAAGAAAGCGACGACGGATATGTAGTGCTTTTCTTGCGTGGCGACTATGAAGTTAACGAGGCGAAAGTAAGAAATCTTGTTAAAAGTAACATTCACCCAGCTGTTATTGACGAGAAATCTGAACTGGTTGCAGGTTTTATTGGTGCTTATGATTTAAAAACAAGCTACACAGTGATTTATGACGTTTCTCTTCAAAATTCTAGTAAGCTTGTTTGTGGAGGAAACAAAACAGATTATCACTATGTCGGCTTAGATGTAACTCGTGATTTGGGCGACATCGAATATTCGGACATTTCAAAAGTCAAAAAAGGTAGCATTTGTCCTTGTTGTGGAAATCCTACGCTTGATATCAGCAAAGGCATTGAACTTGGGAATATATTCCAACTTGGTCAAAAATACACTATATCAATGGATATGACTTATGCAGATGAGAATGGCGAACGTAAAAATCCAATAATGGGTTGCTATGGTGTCGGTGTGGGTAGAGTAGCAGCTTCTGTATGCGAAGCTCGTCACGACGCTTACGGTCCAATTTGGCCTATGGCTATTGCTCCTTGGCAAGTTCACCTTTGTGCAATGCGCTCGGACACTCCGGAAATAAGCAGTTTAGCAAATGAGATTTACGACAGTTTGACTGCAAAAGGCGTTGAAGTAATATTTGACGACAGAATTGTTAGCGCAGGGGTTATGTTCTCAGACGCAGATTTGCTTGGTGTACCAATGAGAGTCGTGGTCAGCCCAAGAAATTTAAAAGAAAACTGTGTTGAAGTTTCTGCAAGAGATAAGAGTTTTGCAGAAAAAGTGAATGTTGAAAATTGCTGTGAAACAATTTTGAAAATGCTAAACGAGAAATTTTAGTAAATTTAATTAAAGCCTACTGAATAAC
>CAYJBU010000251.1:0-3083 GCA_964368155.1 uncultured Eubacteriales bacterium
CGGTTTTGTTTCTGGTGGACCTAACAGCTCTCCAGCAGATGAGAAAGCTCAATGGTTGATTAAACCGGAGACTCCACCAATGAAATGTTATTTTGATATTTGGGAGTGCTACTCATTAAATGAGATTACAATATATTGGAATTCTCCAGCTATTTTTACCACTGCATATTTCTTTGGGAGTTAAGTAGCATACTATTTTTAGGACAACAATACTATAAATAACAAAGAGTAGGATACTGTCAAAATGACAAATTTTATTGAAATAAAATGAAAAATGGTTTTTTATCACTCCTGACAACACCCCTTTTTTCTCTATAGGACTAAACCATATTGATTGGAATGTATTGAAATCATCTAACAATATTCATATATGGAAAGAAAAATATAATTCAAATCCAATTAAGTGGATAAGAGATTCCGTTGTTCCTGATTTAACAAACTGGGGATTTAACACAATTGGATGGACGCAAGAAGTTGTCACTATGCACCAATCTATTCAGTGCCAATCTTTATCTTGGATGCGAGAACACTATGAAGCTGCTAATATGACTTATTGCCATTTGCTTCCTTATGCAAATGTGCATCAAAGGGATGTGGAGTCACTGCGACCGGATATTTTTTCAAAAGGGTTGAAGAATGGTGTGATTATGTGGCACGTCAAGATTGTGTGGATTTATGTGATGACCCAAACCTAATAGGTTGTTTTTTCACAGATTGCCCTAATTGGATTCACCCTACTATTGACTATGGCGCAATAGGACCGTGGTTTGATCCCGAATTGTTAAATAGTGAAAAAGGACAAAAAGAATTTGAAGCAGCTGTCGATAAATACTACAGCACAATAACGAAGGCGATTAAGAGATACGATATAAATCATCTCATTTTAGGTGACCGATTAGAAGCCATGAAGCCATTACCTGAAATTGTACTTACTACCGCTGCGAAATATGTCGGTGTTTTAAGTTTTCAAATGTTTTGCAAACCTGAGACTTCTTCTTCATTCTTTACAAAAGTAAACAAATTAGCTAATACACCCATTCTTTTAGCAGACGCGTCTGCTTACGATAGAAAACATGGTGAAGACAATAATATTTAATCAGAATTAGAGGGTGAACAATACCAAGAAATGATGGATATCTTTCGGAGTAATCTTGCCGTGTTTGGATGGCGCTATTGTGGAGCATATATTAAAAATGATGCACGAAAAAACGGACTGAAAGATAGATTTGATGTCGAAAGAGTAAACTTAGTTTCACAAATGCAATAAAAAACATACAAGTTATTAATTAGCTAAAATGGATTTAATCACAATTAAAACCAAAGAAATTAATATTTGAAAGCAAAGAATAGTAGACGAAGAAATCAGACTATATTTCTTTGCTTTTTTGTATATTTTTATTATTTACAAGAAATTACAAATAAATTACATTTAATTTACTTCTCTTTTTTTATTTTTATGGTAAAATATAATGGTTAGCCTGACCGATATTATTCGAAACCGTTTTAAAAGTAATTTGTGGGTTTTCTAGCTTTGTCAAAGCTTTTGCAAGGATAACGCAGTTTAATGGCGAAATCTACTCTTGTGAGGCAGGTTCGGATTACATCGGTCGGGCTGGGTTAAACAATGTTAGGAGTGATACAATCACTATGAAAAACAGAATTTTAATTGTAGAAGACGACCAAGGCATAGCCGACGCACTTTGCCTTAATATGCAGTTTGTAGGCTGCGACTACAAGAGCTTTGACAACGGACTAGATGTGATAGACTACTTAAAAAACGACAGCAAATTTGATATCGCCTTGCTTGATATTATGTTGCCAGGTGCAGACGGCTTTGAGCTTTTCTCTTATATGAATGCTTATAATATTCCTGTAATTTATATGACGGCAAAAACGGACTCTGCATGTGAAATTAAAGGCTTGCGAGAGGGCGCAGAGGACTATATTGTAAAGCCGTTAGATATGCTTACGCTTATGGTTAGAATAGAAAAGGTGCTTAAAAGAACAGGGAAACTCAACGAGATTTACACTGTAAACGATATTGAGCTTAATGCCCAGACAAGAGACCTTAAAAAGAATAGCGAAATCATAGATTTACAACCGCTTGAATTCGACGTGCTGTTAATGCTTTTAAAAAATAAGAATTTAACTGTGTCACGAGAAAAATTGCTATCTGAGATATGGGGTTATGATTATGTAGGAGAGACAAGGGCTATAGACGTGAAAATATCTAGCCTTAGAAAAAAGCTTGATTTAGGGGAGTATATAAAATCAATTCCAAAACTTGGCTATAGGTTGGAGGAAAGATAAAATGAAGCTATGGCAAAAAACCTCGCTTATTTGTACGGCTGTTTTAATTGTAGTGGTGACTCTTGTCGCTACCTCTGTAATTATTAACACCAAAAACCAAATCATAAATATAAGTTTGTCGCAAACAAACGATAAAAACAACGACCTAATCACATCTACTTTACATATGACAAGCTATTATATAAAAGAAATCGACTCCGGTGTAGCCCATCGCTCTGCCGTAAAATATTGCTTTACTCAGTTTGCCGACCAAAGTTCTGTACTTATGAGTAGCGATGAAACTGTTTACTCTAATGTGGTAGTCAATCCGTATGAGTATATAAAACTAAGTGACGAGCCACAAGTTTTTGAGGTCGAAATAATGGACAGAAACGTAATTATAGCAGGTGCTAAAGCGGTGATTTTGGGCGAGAGTTACTCTGTTTTTATAGTTGAGGATATAACACATATTTACAACAGCATTAATAGCAGTGTGGTTTTTATTATAATTGTAAGTCTTGTTGCTATAGCAGTTGGTGCTGTGCTTATTATTGTTTTGATGAAACGTGTAGCCAACCCTGTGGCAGAGCTTGCAGTGGCGTCTAACAAAATGGCAAGTGGAGACTACACTGTAAGGGCAAAAGTATCGGCAAAAGACGAGCTTAGCGAGCTTGCAAAGGCATTTAACCAAATGGCAAGTGCCACTCAAAGTCATGTTGATAAGCTTACAGAGACCACCGAAAGGCAAAATCTTTTTATAAGCGGAGTAAGCCATGAGTTTAAAACTCCGCTTA
>CAYJBU010000252.1:0-567 GCA_964368155.1 uncultured Eubacteriales bacterium
TAATTATTGCTATTTTTATAGTAAGCAGTAGAAACTACAAAAGAATTGTTATAGCATTGGGTTCTTTTTCACTTCTTGCCTCATTTTGTTATCTTCTTTATCACGCACCTGATGTTGCAATTGCAGAAGCAATAATAGGGAGTGCGCTCTCTACCATTTTGTATATTGTTGCTGTTAAAAAACACCGTAATTTTTATATTTATTTTACTTCCGATGACAAGAAAGGCGATGTAAAACTTCGAGCAGATATGGAAAGTATTTTAGCGAAAATCAGACCGTATTGCCAACAAAATGATTTGGAAATGCAAACAGTTTTTACCTGGGAAAAACCTGAAAGCGTAGCCAAAAAACACATGTTTGACTTAATTTTGCACAGCAATAACAGTAAAATAACTGTATTTGGTTCAGAAACTGAAAAGCATGTAGTCGCAATAAGAGATTTATTAGCATCAAAATTTCCTAATGATGAGTTGGAATTCTCGCAGATTGCAGCAGATAACATAGATTGATAAATCTTAATGCTATAACTCATAAGTCTATTTTCAGCATTTATTTCTTTCACAGATT
>CAYJBU010000252.1:577-3072 GCA_964368155.1 uncultured Eubacteriales bacterium
AAGGAGCTTCTAATAAATATGAAAACATCGCGTATTTTAGGAACTTCTATTGCAGTTATCGCTGCAGTTATAACTTTGATTCTCACCACTAATACCAAAGCAGTAGAGTTCCCTGAATTGTATAACTTAGTGCTAGGTAACTATACCTCAGACACAATGGCTAACAACTCTGTTGCATCGATATATTTGAATTACAGGGTTTTTGACACTATATTCGAAGCTTTGATGTTACTCGTCAGTGTTATGGGAGTCATTCACTTCTCCAGACATGATAACATTATTCCATATACTTCTGAGAATTCTCAAAAGAAACACAGCCCTATCAACAGCATTTCCTTAGTAATTCCTTTGATTTTTATGTTTGGGTTTTACTTAATCATCAACGGACACAACACCCCGGGAGGTGGATTTCAGGGAGGAGCTGCTCTAACTTCTGCTTTTATTTGCGTGTATCTTGTTCGTTCTGAAAAGTCCATAAACTTTTACAGATATGAAAAATTAGAAAAAATTCTTTTTCTATTCATAGCCCTCACAGCAATATTTTTTGGAGTTTCTAACCTGTATTTTCTCTATGCAGAGTATAATATAGCATATTTAATAATTATGAACGTCTTCATTGGACTAAAAGTGTTTTGCGGTCTAACCATCGTTTTTTATAGATTTGTTCACTTTGAAGACACTTAAATAACTCAAGGAGGAATAGAGACATGGATTTCTTAAACGGTGAAAATGTATCAATCATTTTATTTTTCATAGGAATATCAGGAATTTTTAGCAGTAGAAGAATACTAAAAACGATTATTTCAATTGGCATAATGGAAGTCTCTGCGGTTATGTTTTATTTAACTATGTTTGCTTCAACTCAAGACACACCACCAATTGGGGTAACTACAGAAATTGCAGCTGATCCTGTTCCTCAAGCCCTGATGATAACAGCAATAGTTATAGGTGTTGCTGTGACGGCGACTGCTCTTTGTATGTTCATTAACCTATATCATTTATATGGTAATTCAGATTGGGAACAAATCCACAAAAAAAGAATGGAGCAATCCTGATGACACTTCTATATTTTGTTGTTCTCCCCATCATATCCGGTGTTATTATTTATACTTTTCCGAAACTTCCTATAAGATTTTTTCTTTTTGCTACCGAAATAGCACTTTTTGCAAATTTATTTTTTGCATTCAAAGACATAAATGAAAACGGTAGAATTGAAAATATTCTTGGTGCACAAAATCCCGTTTTAGGAATTGTCCTTATCGCAGACTCATTAAAATTGGTGTTAATTGCATTAACTCTATTACTATTCACCCTCTGCTTTTTATACACCAATCTTGAAGATTTTTTCGACAAAAAATTTGTCATGCTCCTTTTTATTCTCCAAGGATTATTATGTGGTATATTTTTGACAGATGATTTGTTTAATATTTATGTTTTGCTTGAAGTTGCTACCGTTGTCGTTGCTATATTAATTATGTTCAAACGAGATAGCAGGTCTACATATGACGGAATGGTTTATTTGCTGTCCCAAGTGATATGTATGGTTTTTTATCTTTTTGGAATTGGATATCTATATAAAATTTTTGGTGTGTTGTCCATTGAGAAAATTTCTTTGATGATAGAGTATGCAGAGCCATCTTCCCTTGTCTTGCCATTTTCTTTTATAATGACAGCTATTTGTCTGAAAAGTGCGTTTTTCCCACTATATAGTTGGCTCCCTAGAGCACATGGAACTCCATCTGCTCCCTCAGCAGTTTCAGCGATATTATCTGGATTGTATGTTAAAAATGGTATTTTTCTGTTTTTCACATTCACTACTTTATTTTCACCTGCAATAAACTGTGATATTTTCTTCACAGTCATTGGCTCATTGACAGCAATTTTAGGTTTTGTTTTTGCATTAGTTCAAACTGACATAAAGTTAATTTTAGCTTATAGCACTATATCACAAATAGGGTTAATTACCCTAGGGTTTTCCGCGGGAAGTGAAGTTTCGAGTATTGGCGCAATTTATCATATAATAAGCCATGCTTTGTTCAAGTCTCTTTTATTCCTAACTGCAGGAATGATAATAAAACAGTACAAAACACGCGACATTAAGGAGATTAGTGGAGTTTTTAAAACAATGCCTTTGACTGCTATTGCGTCTATTTTGGGGATTTTAGGGATTGTAGGCGCGCCTTTTTTAAATGGTAGTATCTCTAAATATTACATGCAATATGGTGCAAAAGGAAGCGTTACAGAAGTTATTATGCTGATAGTTAACTTTGGAACAATCCTTGTATTTACTAAATATTCTTACATTTTATTTGGAAAAAAGCATACAAGCACTAAGCAAGATAAACCTAAAGAAATTACAGTGTTACTGTTAGGATTGCTCTGTTTATTCGGTGGAATTTTGGGAACTGTGATGATTAACTACATTTTTGCCAGTAATTTATCAATCCAGCCTACCATTTACATAGAAAAAAGCGTTACTTTTATTGCTATGGTTA
>CAYJBU010000253.1:0-3065 GCA_964368155.1 uncultured Eubacteriales bacterium
CTTGCTAAAACCTATATTATGCTATATAATTAAAGCCTACTGAATAACGTGTTATTCAGTACTCATGTTAAGCATTAATAAAATAGTCAAAGTATAATTAACTTTTTGAAATAACTGAAAGGTCAGAGATATGAAAAATGTAATAGTTATATTATGCGATCAGCTAAGACCTGATTATTTATCTTGTTACGGCTGTGAACAAATCAAAACACCTAACATAGATGCGCTTGCGCAAGATGGTGTGTTGTTTGAACGATCAACCACAATTTCTCCTGTGTGTGCGCCTGCGAGGGCGTCGATGATGACAGGGCGTTATGTCAGTGACCACAATGTTTGGGCGAATGACATGCCATTTCGTGACGGAATGGAGTATATAGCTACTAGAATGAAAGAGAATGGCTATAGATGTGGAGCATTCGGAAAACTCCACCATTATCCACCGAAAGACAGCAAAGATTTTGACGTTGCTCTTTTAATGGAAGAATCAAGGCTTACCGTTGAAGATGACTACTATAAGTACATACATGAACTTCATCCCGATATTAAAAATCTATATGCGATGGATGAAACAGGACATTTCAAGTATTCATTAGATGAATATTATGAGCATTGGATTGCTAATTCAGCAATGAATTTTATCGAGGACAGCAAAGAGCAACCAGCGTTTGCTTGGGTATCATTCCAAGGGCCTCATACACCGCTTGACGCTCCGAAAGACAATGGAATTAGCTCTGTGAAATCCATGCCAATTCCTGAACATCTTGACTTTGAACCACCTTGCGAGGTTGTTAAATATAGAAAAAGTCGTGAGGGGTATCGTGACAATGCAATTGAAAATGTGCAAAAATATCTTGAGGAGTACGCACAGCTTATAGAGCTCATTGACTATGAAGTTGGCAGAATAGTTGAGTATTTGAAAAAATCAGGTCAATATGATAATACTGTGATTATTTTTTCGGCAGACCATGGAAATATGTGCTATGAACTAGGAATGACACACAAAGGTCCGTTTTTATATGCCGGACAACTTGAAATTCCTATGATAGTTGCCAATCACGAGGACTTACCAAAGGGTGTCAGAAGTGACATGCTTGTTTCAAACCTTGACATTCCAACTACTGCGCTAGCTGTTGCCGGCGACAAAAGACCTTTGGGTTATTCTAAAGATATC
The DNA here is from genome assembly GCA_964368155.1 of uncultured Eubacteriales bacterium. Taxonomy (GTDB): domain Bacteria; phylum Bacillota; class Clostridia; order Oscillospirales; family Acutalibacteraceae; genus SIG603. The sequence continues at coordinate 1,172 of CAYJBU010000253.1, forward strand.
GCTGAAATGTATAACAACAGTGAACTACAAAGAGATGTGATTTTCAGTGAATTTTGCGACACAGTTAAAATTGCTTCAACCAAAGATTATCGCCTTGCATATTACCCATTTGCGATGGAATGTGAGCTTGTTAAAATTGACAATGAAATTGTAAACTTAGCAGATTCTCCTGAGCACCAAAGCCTTAAAGCACAGCTTTTAATGGAGATAATAGATTTTACACTTATGTCACGCCCTGTTCATGTAGAGAGTGATGATTTTACTCCAAAAGTACAAAGCGGACTAAGAAATAAATACCCTAACTTTTTAGAAGATTTTGAAATCGTGTTTCCACTTGGTTCGATGCGTGATTATGAAAAAATAAAAGCCGACGGGCTTGACCCAGATTACAATGCATTTTGCATTGAAAGAGATGAGCAAATTACTCGATTTTACGGAAAATATTGGTCGGGTATGCAAAGATTTAAAAACACATATTGAGAGGAGTTATTAAAATGAAAACTTGCCCAAATTACCTAAAAGAACATGAGGAACTCTGGCTTAAAGATCCTCATGCAGCCAACCTAGCTTGGTGGAAAAATGCAAAATTCGGTATGTTTATCCACTATGGTCTATACTCATTCTTATCAAATCATGAGTGGGTGCAATACAGAGAACTAATCCCTCTAGACAAGTATGAAAAAATCGCAGATTCTTTTACAGCACATAATTTTGATGTTGAAGAAATCACTGATTTAGCAGTTGAAGCAGGAATGAATTACATCAACCTCGTTACTTGCCATCATGACAGCTTTTGCTTGTGGGATAGCAAAGAAGAGCCATTCAACAGCATGAACTCACCTGCGAAACGTGACTTAGTAAGAGAATTAGCAGACGCTTGCGACAGAAAAGGTCTAGGATTTTTCACCTACTATACTTTCGCACAAAACTGGAAACACCCTTACTTTGTCGACCACAGCACATTCCCAATGGCACGTCCGCACTATGAAGAAAGACCAAAAGAATACCTTTATGAAAAGCCTGAAGATTTCAAAATCTATATAGATTATATAATGAAGTGTATGGAAGAGTTGCTAGTTGACTGCGGAACTACAGCAGGAATTTGGCTTGACTTAATCATGGCGTTTTATGCACTTCGTGATCATGGTTATTTTGACATAGAAGAAATCTATGCAAAACTTCGTGAAATTCGCCCAGATGCACTCATAGCTTGGAAACAAGGAGCGACAGGTACAGAGGATTTTGCAACTCCTGAACAGCATTTCCATTCTCTTGAAAATAGAGTGAGAGAGTTTTATAATGATGAGGCAGCTTTGCACCATCGCCATGTATGGGAAATTAACTGTAAAAAACATAATGAAATTTGTGCAACCTTACAAAATAGCAGTTGGGGATTTAACGCATTTGATGGAAACAAGAGCGCAGATTTCTGCTATGAACTTCTCGGTCATGCGGCAAAACACAATGCAAACTTGCTTCTTAATATTGGACCTCTTGCTGACGGTTCTATCTCTCCTGTACAAAAAGAAATTCTTAAAGAACTCGGTGATAAAATACGCAAAAATGGTTATCCAACAACAGGTAACATTGACCCAGACAACACAGGACTACCTGAATAATTGTTGTTCTGCGAGATTCAAAAGTGATATGCACTTTGTGAAGCAGACAGAAAAAATAACTTAAATAGTTGTTGCTGAATTGCCATGCCGTAAGGGGTGGCAATTGTTGCGTATTGGGGAATTTTGTGTTATAATTTTTTTCACAAAAGCACATTGGTTTTTGTTTCGGTGATTAGGCACTAGAGATAAATCCGAACCTGTTTCCAAAGTGAAATGAGATTAATTAAAGCCTACTGAATAACAAGTTATTCAGAACAAACGCAAAGCGTTTGTTG
>CAYJBU010000254.1:0-3058 GCA_964368155.1 uncultured Eubacteriales bacterium
TTTCTTATATCGGATTAACTTTATTAACGTTTTTGACTGTAGTAACCCTCCTTACAATTTATGCGTCAAATAGTTTAGGCGGAGAAATCAACAACAGTTTAGAAGAGCGGTTACAACCCATGGCAGACGACTTGTATTCTGATTTTGTGAGTTTAAAGGAATTGACCAACACACTTTCTTTAGCTGAAGAATTAGACCCTGTAAATGCGTTTTCTACAAATATATCCGAGAATTATTCTACTGCTGATTTATTTAGGAACAATTCAACTTCTGTAAGTTTTGTAAGCGAATTTTTCCTAAAATATGATGGATACGATAAATTATTTTTGTCAACAGGCTATATAAGTTATCCTAATATCTACAAAACAATTGAATGGAATGAAGAAAGTAAAGCTGTTTTTTTTAACAATCTGGAAGAAATCACGATTGATCAAATTATTACTTTTAATGAAAACACCTATGTTTATGTTGTACCCATTCAAGTTGCTCGATTTACCAGCAGATCCACACAAGGTTATTTTTGTTTTATTATTGATAAGACAGAACTTTTAGCACACATTGAAAGTCGATTTGGAAGCGATAGTATTTCTTTGGGAATGATGTTTGGTGGCGAGTTACTGGTTGGAAGTAATTCTGTTTTAGAAAATGAAAACTCAATTAAAGTAACCAATAGCACAGGCGATATTACATTGTTTATGCCAAGTTATACTATAGATTTGGCTTTTTCTGATTTCATTTCCACGCTTTCACCTTTAGTTATAATCGTTATTTTTCTAATACTTGCATTTGTCGGTGTTGCATTAGCATACAGAAGTTATACTCCAATTAAAAAAATTGCAAGTAAATATAAAGAAAGTGATGCGATTGGAAACGAGTTAAGTGTTATTGATGAAATTTTGAGTGACAACAAAAACAGAATTGAAAAGCAACATCAAATCATTAGAAGAAAACTGTTATCACTCATAATTTATGGTGATGTTTCAGACGATGTTTTCGAACAACTTGCGCAATATGGAGTGGAACAAGGGAATGACATTTTTCACTGCATTATAGTGATTTCTGATTTATCTGAAAATCAAGGTGCGTTTTTTAATGATGAACACATGCAAATGATTGACGATTTATCAGGCGAAGACTGCAAGGTTCACACGATTAAAATTGACCGTTACAACAGAATAATCTGTATGCTTTCGTTTAAAACAGCATACTTTAAAGACGAACTATTAGAGTTAATATCAGAACTCATGATTGTTCAAAAAATTAAACATAAATCCAGCGTTGGCGGAACATATGAAACCCTTTCGTTTATGCAAAGTTCTTTTCTTGAGGCTACATATAACGCAGGAGGGCTTACAGACTTAAGCGAACAAATCGTCATAAAAACCAGAACAAAAACAGAACATGACATAGTAAATGTTATCCATAATTTTATTTTAAAAAATGATATTGATGAAGCAGTTACTTTTATTTGCGAATATTATAATGTTGATAAATTTAACTCTGTGTCGCAATTAATGAAAAAATATATTTTAGCAGATATGTCGATGATGTTCACGAGGATTTGCTATCTGGTTAATATAAATGTGCAATATCAAGATTTTTCTGTCTTGTTGTGTGCATATGAAAAAGATACAATAATAAGAGAAACAAAGCTCTTTATAGTGAGATGTATTGAAAACACTTTGATATCAGAAAAGCAAGAACTCAACCCCAAGATGAAAGAAATCGTTGAGTTTGTAAAAGAACATTGCTGTGATAATGATATCTCTGTGACACTTTTGTGTGATAAGTTCAATTTGCATAAAAACACTTTGACCCAAATGTTCAAAAAAGAGTTATCAACCACTTATAAGGATTATATAATTAAGCTGAGGATTGAAAAATCAAAAAAATTGCTAAGTGATAGTTGCCATACGGTTGCGCAGATTAGCGAACAAGTAGGATATGCGAATATTTCATCGTTCATAAGACTTTTTAAAGAGATGACAGGGGTTACACCAAACGCATATAGAAACTACATTTCTGAATTAAATTAAGGAAAGGATAAAGATTATGAAACTTAAAATTACACCTATGACAGGGCTTGATTTTGACGCTGCTGTTACAAGGAGAGACCCCTCTCCAATAATTAAATTTGAAAATAATTATTACGTTTATTATTCAAAAAACGATGGATATAGTGGCTATGAAGCTACTGTTTGGTGTGCTAGTTCACCGGACGGAGAAAACTGGAAAGAAATTTGCGAGGTAGTTCCAAAAGGGGAGAAAGGTAGTTTTGATTCTGGCGGTTGCTTTACTCCAACCGTTTTTCTCGCAGATGGTTATGTCTATTTGATTTACACAGCAGTTCCCGATTATTTTGTAAACGAGAGTACAGGCAAAGAGGGTTTGACTCGTTTCTTTATGGCAAAATCAAAATCACCCACAGGAGTTTTTGAAAAAATATCTACTCAACCGTTTTTCTTGACCGATAAAGAGGGCTGTTTCGACAGCCATAGAATAGATGACAGCTGTATTATACACAGAAACAATTTATACTATATGTACTATAAAGGCAGGCAAATCGGAAAAACACCAGGCGAAACCCAAATGGGTGTAGCAATATCAAAAACTCCCGAGGGACCTTATGAGAGATATGAAAATAACCCTATTGTTGACAGTGGTCACGAGGTTTGTGTATATCCAACTAAGGGCGGTGTTATGGCAATGCTAACTGACACAGGTCCACAAGGAAACACCTATCAGTTTAGCGAAGATGGAATAAATTTTAAAAAAGTGGGAGACTTAGTAGTACCTAAATCTTTTGGCCCTTTTAGAGAAGACGGTTTTCAGAACAATGCTGGTTTTGAATTAAAATGGGGTGTTTGTCATATGTTAAAAAGCAAACGACCATATCTATGCAAGGTTGAAGTTTTTGATTGATAGAACGGAGTGAGTTAATTGAAACGGAAAAATATATTGTTTTTTTGGTGGATCAGCTTTCTGCAAAATGGTTGGAAATTGCGATAAATGAAAAAGTTTGCGAGTTACCCAACATAAAAAACTTAATATCAAATGG
>CAYJBU010000255.1:0-1505 GCA_964368155.1 uncultured Eubacteriales bacterium
GCACAAGGTAATTCAGTTTTCAATTTGTTAACTGATTTTAAGCTGATGTATAACCCTTTACTAGTACCAACTAATTATTTGACAAATTCAATGGGACTTAGCTTTACTCCATTCTTGTTTTTTACTGCTTTATCAGTTCCTCTAGTAATTTCATTTTTCTTAACAAAAGATATTCAAAGAATTAATAAGATAGGAGCTATTTCTGTTTTACTAATTTTGAGTGCATCGATGTTGTTTAAGCCGTTGTATGTAATTTGGCACGCCTTTCAAATGCCAGTAGGATATGACTATAGGTTTTATTTTGTCTATATTTTCTTTTTTGCAGTTGTATGCAGGGAGGGATTTAAACAGCTAAAAGTTAGTGCAAACCTATTAATTTTTACTTCAATCTTTTTTGCATGTGCAGTAATTTCTTATTTTATTTATTTGAATAGTGTTAATTGGAGTAGTGGAGCATTAATTTTTTCAGTAATTATTTTCTCACTAGTTATTGCTTTGCTTGTATTACATTTGAAGAAAGTTAAAAATGCAAACACGATTTTTGTTTCATTCTTTGTTTTGTTAACGATTTTTGAAGGTAGCTTCTTTATGAAAAGTGGTTTTGATTATTGGAGCGCTCACCCTTGGAATAAAAACAGTAGTGATGTTATTTATAAAGAAAACTACGATGCTGTGACCGAACTTGTTAATGCTGTAAAACTAGATGATAATACATTCTACAGAATTGAAGACATTAACGCCAGACATTATAATCAACCAATGGGATTAAACTATAACGGTATTAATCATTATAGCTCGGTTTTTGACGTGCAAAATCAAGAAATTTTAATTAATTTAGGATATAATCGCACACATTATAGCACTATATATGAAACTTCAAGAGTGGATATAGACAGTGTTTTAGGACTGAAATATATCATTGCAAATGTCGATACTGAGATTTCTGATGAATATATAGAGATTAAAAGAAATAGTGAAAAAGTTATTTATTATAATCCATATTACATTCCAATACTATACAAATCTGATGTTGAAGGATATATATATGATTTCGGCGATTTGTTCCAAAATCTTGGTGCTGAAAGTGGAGTATATAAAAAAAATTCAGTTAATTATCAACTACTTTCTATTGCGTCTAAAACTGCACAAAATTCACAACCAAAAATTACAAATCAAGTTGGAGGATTACTAAATTTCAACATTGTAGCAGAAAGCAATGAACAAATGTTAAGTTTAATTCCTTTTGACAGTGCGTGGCAGATAAAAATCAATGGTGAAATTGTAGATTATTATGAAATTGCAGATAGTTTCATTGGATTTTCGCTAATTGAGGGGGAGAACAATGTTGAAATGCTCTATATACCTAACGGATTTACGGAAGGTACAGCAATCGCACTGCTTTGTTCGGTATTGTTAGTCACAATTTTTATGTTTAAAAAAATTAGGATTTTAGTCCACAAAAACTTATAATTAAAGCCTACTGAATAGGCGAAAATAGCAGGCAT
>CAYJBU010000255.1:1515-3047 GCA_964368155.1 uncultured Eubacteriales bacterium
ATGCGAATTAAATTACATCAAGGCAATGTCTTTTTTATATGTTAATAATAAAGGAATAATAAAAATATATTGAAAAAAATATAAATTTGATGTATAATTTATTTGACATATATTGATAAACTATTTATAGATATAAGAAGGATTGCTAAAGAAATGATTTAGCTTAATGGAAAGGGAAAATATATGAATATTATAGTCGTAGGGGCAGGGAAAGTCGGAGCGACGATTGCAAGTTACTTATGTGAAGAAAATCATGATGTAACAGTTATTGATAAAAGAGAACAAGTATTAGAAGAAATAATGAATGAAATAGATGTACAAACAGTTTGTGGGGACGGAGCTATTTGCTCAATCTTATCAGAAGCAGAAGTATCAAAAGCGTATTTAGTTATTGCTACAACAGACTCAGATGAAATTAATCTGCTTTGTTGCATGACTGCAAGAAAAATGGGTGCAAGACACTGTATTGCGAGGGTAAGAAACCCTAACTACATTAAGCAAATACCTTTCATGAGGACACAATTGGGTCTTTCGATGATAGTTAACCCAGATTTCCAAACTGCACTCGAAATTTCGAGAACTTTACGATTTCCTTCTGCTATTAAAATTGAAAGTTTTTCAAAGAACAGAGTAGATTTAATTGAATTAAAAATTGATAATGATAGTAAGCTTGCAAATGTTTCGCTTTCACAATTGCCAAAGATTTTTGCAGTTAAAGTTTTGGTATGTGCCATACTTCGTGGCTCAGAAGTAATTATTCCTGCAGGCGATGTAGTTTTAAAAGCAGGAGATAAAATTCATTTAACCGCTTCACATGCAGATTTAAACAAGTTCTTTAAATGTATTGGTATTCTTAAAGACCCAATCAAGACTGTAATGATTATTGGCGGAGGAAGAATTGCATATTATCTTGCAGAGCAACTATGTGAAATTGGAATGCAGGTTAAAATTATAGAAAATAATCAGGATACATGCATGGTTCTTGCTGAAAGATTACCGAAAACTTCGATAATATATGGAGATGGTACTAGACAAGAATTGCTAATTGAAGAAGGTATTGAAACAGTTGATGCCTGTGTTTCTCTTACAGGTATTGACGAAGAAAATATGATTATTTCAATGTATGCAAACACAAAAAATGTAAGAAAAATTATCACTAAAATAAATCGTGGTGCATTAATCGACCTTGCAAAAAGTTTTGGAAACGAAAGTATTGTTTCAACTAAAGAGACTACAGCGAATACAATTTTGCAGTATATCAGAGCAAAACAGAATTTGTTAGGAAATAATATTAAAACGCTTACAAAATTAATTGATGGTAGGGCAGAGGCTTTAGAGTTCTTTATGAGCACAAAAACTAGTTGGCTTGATACTCCTTTAAAAGATTTAAAGATTAGAGAGGATGCGAAAATCGCAGGCATTGTTAGAGCAAACACTACTGTTATCCCTGACGGAAATGATGTAGTTAAATTTAATGATAATGTTATTGTAGTTACAACAAATCGCCACATAAAAGATATTGAAGATATCTT
>CAYJBU010000256.1:0-2946 GCA_964368155.1 uncultured Eubacteriales bacterium
TAGAGCTTTTTCTCCCGATTTTACACCCAAAATATTTATCAATGAAAGTGTTGTTGCGCTGAAAAGTACTTTGCCGCTAAACTGTGAAGAAATTGAAAACAAGTATTCTTTGTTTCTCTTCCAAAAAGGAACACAAGGCAAACATAAGGTGACATGCTTTATATCTTTTGGGGAAAATAAATTTACCATTGCAACTTTAACCCTTAAGTGCGAAAATGGGAAGATAAAAGGAGTATGAGTCCTAATTTTGAAAGAAAACGGGTTGTTTTGCGGAACATTTTTTTCACTTAAAAGTTTAAAAGAGATTTTCGTGGTATATAGAATAAATAAATCTGTGACTAGTATTATTAACATGAGAATAGCTAATGTCATAAATAATAAAAAGTATATATATTCATCAAAAAAAACAAATAGGAGAAAAAATGACACAAGTAATGTTGAGTAGCAAAAAATAGCTTTTAACATTATTTTCCTCCAATTAAATCAGTTTTGGTGGAGTGACTTCACTCAAAATTCGTGTTAAAACTTCGGTAGCACTTGAAGTTTTTGATTTTAGGATTACTCTGTGATTTGCACAAGGTAAAAAAACGTGCTTTATATCATCTGGAATGACGTATGAGCGCCCCTCAAAAAGTGCTTTAGCTTTGGCTAGGTTAATTACTGCTAGAGTTCCCCTAGGACTTATGCCCAACTTGATTTCAGGATGATTTCTGGTAGAAGTACATAAAAAAATAGCATATTTGTAGACATCATCATGAACGAAAATATTTGAAGAAACTTCTTTCATTGCCAATAAATCGTTTTCTGTTACCACAGTTTTTTGCTCAATTTTAACTGTCTTCGATTTCAAAATTTCTAGTTCGTTTTCTTTGTCAGGATAACCCATACTAAGACAAATCATAAATCTATCTAACTGCGATTCAGGCAATTTTTGAGTTCCTGCGTAACCTATAGGATTTTGTGTAGCGATAACGATAAATGGAGCAGGTGTAGGATATCTTACTCCGTCCACTGTAACAAAACCCTCTTCCATAACCTCAAGAAGAGCCGATTGTGTTTTGCTTGAAGTACGATTAATTTCATCTGCTAGAAATAGATTTGAGAGCACAGCTCCTTTAACATATTTGAATTTTTGAGTGTTTTTGTCGTACATATTATAGCCGGTAATGTCCGAAGGCATAACATCAGGAGTAAATTGAATTCTGCTATAGCCTAAGCCTAAAGATTTTGAAAAAGATAATGCCATGGTAGTTTTTCCAACTCCTGGAATATCTTCTAGTAAAACATGTCCACCGGCTAAGATTGAAAGGAAAATCAATTCAATAATTTGATCTTTTCCTTTTACTACTTTTTTAACTTCTTCGATTACTTTCGAAGATAAATTAACGCAAGTCGATATTATTTTTTCGTCCATTTAAAGTACCATGCCTTTCTTGGTAAATGCAGAGTTTCGAGAAGTATTATGCATGAATTGAGCAAATTAATGAAATACCAGCTAAGTGTCCGAAAAACGCAGAACTAGACTGTATGAAATTAGTTTTCATACTTTCTCATTATTTTTAATAATTACAAATTATTAATAGTATATATGATTGTTAAAGAAAAATCAACTCTTTAGAGCTCTTAAATATGAAAATGCAAATATTTGTTGATATTTAACAGTATCTATGATACAATATCAATAAGAAAATTTTACATATTAAAGATTGAGGTGTTTTAATGACTTTTAATTATTATATGCCTACTAAAATTCTTTTTGGTAGGGGTCAACTCGGTAATTTACACACAGAAAAAATGCCAGGAAATAAAGCGCTTATTGTTATTTCTTGTGGAAATTCTGTAAAGAAGTATGGGTACTTAGAAAAACTTGAAAATGAGCTTAATTTATCAGGAGTAGAGTATGAAATTTACGATAAAATACTACCTAATCCACTTAATACACAAGTTGAAGAAGGTGCAAAAATAGCAAAAGAAAATAATTGTGATTTTGTAATTGGGCTTGGAGGAGGCTCTGTTTTAGATGCTACAAAAGCTATTGCGATTATGGCGAAAAACGGGGGTAGGCTTTGGGATTACGTTGGTAATGGTACTGGAAAAGGAATAGTTCCAAAAAACAGACCGCTTCCAATAATTGCGATAACTACAACTGCTGGGACTGGTACAGAGGCTGATCCTTGGATGGTTATAACAAACGCAGAAACAAAGGAAAAAATCGGTTTTGGATTTGAGAATACTTTCCCTGTTATTTCTATTGTTGACCCTGAATTAATGCTAACAGTGCCTGAGAAATTGACTGCTTTTCAAGGGTTTGACGCACTATTCCACAGCACTGAAGGTTACATTAACAGATTTAATAATCCTCTAAATGATATTACAGCACTAAAAGCAATCGAACTAGTAGCAAAATTTCTTCCAACTGCAGTTAAAAATGGGGAAGATATTGAAGCTAGAGAGAATGTAGCGCTTGCAAACACTCTAGCTGGAATGGTTGAGAGTATGGCTGGGTGTACTTCGGAGCATTCAATGGAGCATCCACTTAGTGCCCATAATCAGGAATTAGAGCACGGCGCTGGTTTGATTATGATAAGCGATGAATATTACTCGTATTGGGCAAAAAGAGGAGTAGTTAATGACAGATTGATTAATATGGCAAAGTTACTTGGGAAAGCAGATGCTAGTGACCCTATGGATTTTGTTGAAGCACTTAAAGATTTGAAAAAAGCTTGTGGTGTTGCAGATATAAAAATGTCAGATTATGGAATTAGAGAAGAAGATCTTCCTATGTATACAAAAGATGCATACGAAACAATGCCCGGATTATTTAAAGTTGATCCTGCTGACATGCCCTTTGAAGATTGTTTGGAGATTTTCAAGAAATCATATAGATAGTTAATGTGAACAGTGGTTATGACATATTAACTTTTTAGTTTTTAAAGTAATATTAGT
>CAYJBU010000257.1:0-2914 GCA_964368155.1 uncultured Eubacteriales bacterium
TTCCATAAGCTATCTCCTTTATTGACTGTCAACTAATGCTTAAAGTGACTTTTTTATATTTCTTAAGGTCTATTTTATCAAGGCTAATCTTTTCCATTTCAGCAGGTAAAAGATAGTCCTTTTTCTTTGTGTAAATAACAGTTCCGTCTTCTGCAGTCAAGGTGACAATTCCTTTTTCTATCACACGATTAACTCTGAAATAGATATCAAACTTTTCATCTCCGCACTTAAAATCTATTTTTTGAGGAATTGTGTAAATGATTGACACACCATTTTCGACTTCAAGAATTTCTTCGCTGTGTTTATATGGGTTCTTAATATATTCAGCTGCAAATCTCCCAGCTTTCATGCTTTCAAGCGTCACAAAATCTACTAAATCATGCACATGCAAAACATTTCCACAAGCAAAAACCCCTTCGCTCAAGGTTTGCATATCATCAAAAACGACTGCGCCTTTACTACGTTTATCTATGTCTATTTCTGCATTTTTTGTAAGTTCATTTTCTGGAAGTAATCCAACCGAGAGCAAAAGCGTATCACAATTAAATACAATTTCAGAACCCGATATCGGATTTCGATTTTCATCTACTTTTGATGCAACAATTTGCTCAACTCGTTTTTTCCCTCTTATTTCTGTCACTGTGTGAGATAGATAAAGTGGAATATCATAGTCGTGCAAACATTGCACAATATTTCTATTGAGCCCATTAGAATATGGCATTAATTCTAGCACCGCCAAAACTTCAGCTCCTTCGAGTTTCATTCTTCGTGCCATGATTAAACCTATGTCTCCTGAACCGAGGATAACTACTTTTTTACCAACCATGTAGCCCTCGATATTCATGTATCTTTGCGCAGTTCCAGCTGTAAATACACCCGAGCCTCTGTCCCCTGAAATTTGCACTGCGCCCCTTGTTCTCTCTCTACAACCCATCGCAAGCACAATCGCTTTCGGCTTGAATACCTGATATCCCTCACTGCTACTTACCATGTGTACTTCTTTGTCAGGAGTTATCATTGTAACCATTGTGTTTTTCTTTATAACTACACTTGTGTCTTTAAGCTTATTCTCAAATCTCTCTGCATATTCAGGACCTGTTAGCTCCTCTTTAAAGTAATGAAGCCCAAACCCATTGTGTATACATTGATTAAGAATTCCGCCGCTTAGATTGTCTCTCTCGACTATTATTATGTCGTGAACTCCATTTTCATATGCACTCAAGGCTGCTGCAAGTCCTGCAGGTCCTGCACCAATTACTAGCAAGTCACACTGCATGATTGTCTCCCCCTTTTTCGGTTTCCCCTGTGAGGATATATGACCCCTCTTTATCTTGACAAATCTTGTCTATGGGGATTTCAAGTTCTCTGTGGATAATTTCCAATATTCTGGGAGAGCAAAAACCACCCTGACATCTTCCCATTCCTGCATTACATCTGCGTTTTACTCCGTCAATAGTAGTGGCTGGAATCGGACTGTGAATAGCAGCTACAATTTCGCCCTCGCTCACAGTTTCACATCTGCAAATTATCTGTCCATAGCGTTTGTCTTTCTTAATAATCTCATTTTTCTCTTCTGCAGACAATTCTTTAAATCTTACAACTTTCCTTTTACTCTGATAGTTTTCTTTTTGCAAAAACTCAATTCCACTCTCTTTTAATATATCCAAAACACTCAAGGCAATCGCCGGAGATGCACTAAGTCCCGGAGACTTTATATTTGCAAGATTTATGAATCTATCAGAAGTTTTTGAGGAAGTTATTACGAAATCTTCAAGTTTCCCACCTGTTCTAAGACCTGCAAAATTCCTTATTGTTTCACTGTAATCTATATTTGGGCAACTCTTCTTCGCCATACTCTTTATAAAATCTAGTTGAGATGAATTTGTAGCGAAGTCATTTTTTTCAAGTACATCAAGGCTGTCAGGACCCACAATCAAATTTCCGTGCACAGTGGGAGAAACAAGAATTCCTTTCCCAATCTTACTTGGACATTGAAAAATCACTCTTTCGACAAGTTCACCTTGTGACTTGTCCAACATGAAATACTGTCCTTTATTCGGCACTGTTTTATAGTCGATTTCTTCAAGCATCGCATGTATATCATCTGCTTTTACTCCAGCTGCATTAACCACTGCTTTAGAATAAAATGTGTGTTCTTCACCGTTATGCTTAGCAGTTATTTTAAAGCCATCATCACATTTTTCAATTGAGACAACTTCTTGATTTAGCTTAACTTCAACACCATTTATTACTGCAATTTCCATTTGCGCAATTGCTAGTTCCCACGGGCTTATTATTCCAGCACTTGGAGCATACAATGCGCCTTTTATTTCAGGAGATAGATTTTTCTCAAGCTTTGACACCTGTTCCGCTGACAAAATTTCAAGCCCTTTAACTCCGTTTTTTATTCCTCGCTCTAATAATTCTTGTAAAGTAATTAGCTCTTCTTCTTCAAAAGCCAAAACCAGCGACCCACATTTGCTGTAATGCACGTCTAAATCTTTGACTAACTTTTCAATTATCTCATTTCCTAAAACATTCAATTTTGCCATCAATGTATCGGGTTCAGGGTCGTATCCTGCATGAACAATTCCACTGTTCGCCTTTGTTGTTCCATTTGCAATGTCGTTCTCTTTTTCCAAACACAAGGTGTTTAGCTTATACTTTGATAACTCTCTTGCGACCGCTGCCCCACAAACACCTGTTCCAATAATTATTACATCATACATTTTCACGTCCACGTCATTTCCTCTAAACAAAACTTATTATTTCCATAAAGTTCGTCTTAGTGACTTTACCTTTCCTTTTTCCAAAACTTATTCATACTATATGCGCTAATCACTAGGATTTCGCTAATAGTAATTAATACCTGCTGAACAACTTGAAAATGGCTTTCTAACGCAAAAGAAAGCTG
>CAYJBU010000258.1:0-2897 GCA_964368155.1 uncultured Eubacteriales bacterium
AAAAAGACGGTATCTTACTTTCAAGTTTTTATGCTCGGGGCAAAGGAAAACTTGCAGATTTTGTGGTTAAAAAAATTCTTGCGAAAAAAGGATTTTTCACACTTCCATTTGACAGTGAAGAATCTATTAAAAGAAGGCTATCAAAAGACTTTGAACTTGAATTTTTCGACTGTGACGGCTCGCTTATATACTTTTGTGCGAGAAGAAAATCTTAATTTTTAAGGAGATTTTTATGGAACTGAATTTGATTTATTCAATTATGGGTGTGCTTGGTGGTATAATCTGCGCTATTGGCGATATGCTTCTTGACTTAAAGGGCAAAGATAACAAAAAAGTTGGAAAATCACTTGTGATAGAATCAAACTGGGTTAAAATGGCAAGCTGGCGCTTTATATGGTCAATTCCCTGTGGTGCTATAGGCTCATTTATGTACAGCTTAGGTGTCCATTCACTCGGAAGACAAATTCAAGGTCATAGCGAATTTTTGTCGGAAGCACTGTTTTTAACCGCTGCGATAATGGGGATGTGTGGGATTTTTCTCCACAGTTTCATTTGCATCGGACCAATTATCTACAAAGCAGTACTAAGCGGAAAAGACAAAGATTTAGCCGAGCATACAGTAAATGAACTGCTGTCGGCTATAAAAGTTATTTTTGGTGTGCTGGTTACTTTTTTACTAATCGTACCCACAAGCATTACAATCTACTGCATACTAAACGGATTTCTCGATGTGCCTATATGGTTCGTTTTACTAAATCCAATTGTATTTTTGTTTGTTGGACTTGCGCTACGTGCGATTAAAAGAGAATGGTTTTATGATTTGCCGTCGATTATTATGCCAAGTTTAGGTATTTCAATGTTTGGCGTTATAGGTATAGTTAATCTAATATAACTAATAACCCCATTTCAGCCTTTCAGATGGTTAAATAATCTCCCTTTGAAAACTTAAAATGCTAAAGACTCACTTGCCTGTTGCAATCATCAGCACGCTTCAAATGTGCAAGCACTTTGATAGCTTAGCCTCGATTTAAATAGGAGTTTTAATATGGACAATCTTGATAGTAAATTTGCCGAATTTCGTAAGGCTAGCTTTATTTCAGCACAATGTCAAGCGAAGAGACGCACGGCTCGTATGCTCTGCCCATGCTGTCGAACAATTGATTGCTCGTCATTTCGCAAGTTTTGCCCAAGAAAAACGAGCTTTTCATTCCTTCAACAGTGATTTGCTGACCAACTGAAGTGTCTTGGCTTAGAGTAATAACGGCGTGGATAGGGTCGTTTGAAATAATTGTGTTGGATATTAATGAGTATTTATTTGTGTATTCTTCAGGATATAGATTATGTGCAGGTTCAACCCAATTATAAGAGCAGGAATTCAAATCAAAATATAGGACATTGTTTAGAATACTGAAATGGTCTAAATGGTAGTGTCCATTTATACACATGATAACACTGTGTTTTTTTGAATTGTTACAATTATCTATTATCTCTTTTACTTCTTTTGCGTTTGAAATGCCATTTGTATCTCGTTCAATACTTTGGTGGCTGATTAAAATGCATGGATTGTTAGAATTTTTGATGACCTCATCAAGCCATTCTAACTGAACAGGAGGAATTAAACCAACACTTCCACCATTTGAAAAATAGTTACCATATGAATAGTTGATGTATTCACCGTTTTTCTCGTAGTAGTTTGGGTCGAGCACGATAATTCGATATCCGTTTTTATCAAAATAATAGTAATTATTCTCCATTAAGTACGCTTTTTTTGCGATTTCATATCCGTCTTTGTCGCTGTCATGGTTGCCAAGACAATGATAACTCGGAATATGGAAATTATTATATTTTTTAATAAGATTTGCAGAATCAAGCACGTTGTGGCAAAAATCCCCTGCATGTATTATGAAATCTGATTGCTTTTCCTCAGCAGTTTTTTGTATGATTTCTAATCTGTTGAATGCATCGCTGTGAAACACGTTCGGCAAGTGGTGAATGTCGCTAAATACAGAAAATTTTACTTTTTTCATAGCCTTGTCTCCTTGTTGAGTTCAATTTACAAATTTAACTAAGATTTATTAAGAAAGGGTTGTCACCTTAATGCGACAACCCCGTTTTTGGTGTCCGAAATCAAAATATGCCATTAAACAGAAGAGGCGATTTTAAATTTTGTCGAGTTCACCTTTAGTGTATTCATAGTTTTCATCATCTTGACCTAATTTTTCTAATGCTTCATAAGCTTTAGCACGGTTCAATTCAACATTTTTTGAATCTTCACGCATTTTATATGCTTGTGCCATAGCCTCGTATGCAAAGGCGATGTCAAAAGCTTCTAAGTTGCTGTCTAAGCTGATTTTTAAGCACGCTTGAGCATGTCTGAGTGCTCTGCCTGCACAGCCTACTTCGTGGTATACTTTTGAAATAAGCCATTCCCCACGTGCAAAATGGACATTTTCACCTACTTGCCCCCACAAAAAACGAGATGCATGTACACAGTGTATCATGTCCAAATCGTCTTGCTCGGTGCGTGTTTCCATGTCTAAGTAATCCCATGTTTTGTTGAAGCAGTCAATCGCTTGCTTTTTTTGAAAGTCCTTTAATTCTTGTTCCATTGTTATATCCTCTTTTCAAAATGAAATACAATATGTGTATTTTAATGATATTATATTACAAAAAAATACGATTGTACAGAGGAATATGTAATATTTTCAAGAAAATTGAAAATGAAGATTGTAGGGTGTTTTACTCGAAAATGCATATCAAGCACAGAATTAGTTTTTACGATATTAACAAAAAGCAAGATAAGCGCAGTAAAAAAACCGATTATTATAGATATGATGAAATATTTAAAAATTAATTCGAGTACAAGTAACACTGAGTTTAAATCAGTAGCGGTGCTG
>CAYJBU010000259.1:0-2895 GCA_964368155.1 uncultured Eubacteriales bacterium
ACTTTCTGCTGTATTTTCGCCAAAGGCGAAAATCGAAGTGCAAGGATTTTATTAATATGTCAAGAAAACCCTTGCACTTCGACAACTTGAAAACAGCTTTCTTTTGCGTTAGAAAGCCATTTTCAAGTTGTTCAGCAGGTATTAAGTATTATAAGAGGACCATCAATAATGATAATCCTCTTTAATGTTACTCTATATAACTAAAAACAGATAACAACAACTTATACTACACCTTGTGCTAACATTGTATCAGCTACTTTAACAAAACCTGCAATGTTAGAGCCTACAACGTAGTTTTTAGAATGTCCATATTTTTCAGCAGCTTCATCAGCTTGCTTGAATATGTTTTCCATGATTGATTTAAGTTTTGCATCTACTTCTTCAAAAGTCCATGAAAGTCTTTGGCTGTTTTGGCTCATCTCTAATGCTGAAGTAGCAACTCCACCTGCATTAGCAGCTTTACCAGGTCCAAAAAGCACTCCAGCTTTAATAAACACTTCAGTTGCTCCTAATGTAGAAGGCATGTTTGCACCTTCTGCAACAGCAGTAACACCATTTGCAACAAGGGTTTTTGCATCGTCTTCATCTAGCTCATTTTGAGTAGCACAAGGCAAAGCAATGTCACATTTAACTGTCCAAACGCCTTTTCCTTCATGGTATTCTGAATTTGGTCTGTACTTTTTGTATTCAGAAAGTCTTGCACGGTTAACTTCTTTGATTTCTTTAATCGCTGCGAGATCTAAACCTTCAGCATCAAAAATCCAACCAGTTGAGTCAGACATTGTAACAACTTTTCCACCTAATTCAGTAGCTTTTTGTGCTGCATATATTGCAACATTTCCTGAACCTGAAATTACAATTGTTTTACCTTCCATGCTATGACCATTTTTTCTAAGCATTGCATCTGTGAAGTAAAGCAAGCCATATCCAGTAGCTTCAGTTCTAGCTAACGAACCACCGTAATTTAAGCCTTTACCTGTCAAAACACCCTCATATGCATTTCTTAATCTTTTGTATTGACCGTACATATACCCTATTTCACGTGCGCCTACACCGATATCACCAGCTGGAACGTCTGTATCAGCACCAATATGTCTTGTAAGTTCTGTCATAAAACTTTGGCAAAAAGCCATTACTTCATTATTTGATTTTCCTTTTGGGTCAAAGTCAGAACCACCTTTACCGCCACCAATTGGCAAGCTTGTAAGTGAATTTTTGAAAATTTGTTCAAATCCTAAGAATTTGATAACTCCTAAATTAACCGACGGATGGAAACGAAGACCACCTTTATATGGACCAATCGCAGAGTTAAATTGAACTCTGTATCCACGATTAACTTGAACTTTACCACTGTCATCTACCCAAGGCACTCTAAATTTAATTTGGCGCTCAGGCTCTGTAATTCTCTCAAGAATACCTGCTGCTTCATATTGAGGATTAGCCTCAATTACAGGCTCAAGTGAAGTTAAAACTTCAGTTGCAGCTTGAATGAATTCAGGCTCGCCAGAATTTAATTTGATTAGTTTTTCCAGTTGTTCGCTTACATAAGACATTGGATTTACCTCCTAAAAAATAAATAATATAATTACTGTGTTTCACTCTTTTAATTGTATCACAGGCGAATTAAAATTGCAAGTAAATATCATAAAATTGTAAAAAAAACTAATAAATCATACAAATTAATCATTAAATCGCTAAAGATGAATGTTGCATGTCACAATCTTGCAAAACTCAATGCAATCAATCGGTAAACTTACTTCTTTCCAAGATATAGTTTTAGAAATCCAAAACTATATTCTCAAGTGTCAATTTTGGAACATAATGGGTGTTATTCTCGTCTCTGAAATATGTCGTATCACCATTCTCACAGTCGATAATCACCACGTTTTCGATTGGTTTTCCCAAAGCAATAATCAATCTTACCATATATCTGTCATCAATTTTTAAATCTTTCTCAACTTCTTTTGGGTTGAAAGCTCCAATCATACATCCACCAAACCCCATTTCTGTTGCAGCTAGCAAAATTGTTTGAGCAGCTATTCCTACATCTACATCACTAGCATTTTTGTTCGGCTGTGATTTTGAATCTATACACATAATAATGTATGCAGTAGGTTCTTCTCCCTCAAAAGGAACTTTGAAATTAAGAGCCATAGCCCAATTTGTATGCTTAAATATCATAGCATTTTTCTCTTGTTCTGACGATAAAATATATCTAATTGGTTGTTTGTTTACTCCACTTGAGCACAATCTTGCGTGTGAGATTAACTCAATTAACTGATTATGAGTGATTTTTGTATTTTTATCAAAACCACGATAGCTTCTATTTTGTTTAACTAAATCTAATAGCACTTTGTCAACCCTCTTTCTGAAAAAACAATAAAATTGATTATAGATTAATTTTAAGAAATGTTTTCTTGCCTTTTTTAACTATAATAAAACCTTTGTCAAAATCACTTTTGCTCACAACATGAGCAGCGTCGGTAATTTTAACATCATCAATACTAACACCACCTTGTGTTACAAGTCTTCTTCCCTCTGCTTTTGAAGGGATTAGTTTAACAGCGAGCATCAAATCAAGAACGTTAACTACATCATCAGTGAATATACTGTCATCTATCGTTTCAGTAGGCATGTTGTCTGTGTTTGCGCTTCCACCAAACAGAGCTTGTGCACCATCTCTAGCTTTAAGCGCCTCTTCTTCGTTGTGAACAAGCTTTGTAAGCTCAAAAGCAAGAATGTCTTTAGCCTTGTTAAGCTCGCTGCCCTCCCATGTCTCCATAGCCTTAATCTCATCTAAAGGTAAGAAAGTAAGCATTTTAATGCATTTTAAAACGTCGGCATCGTTTACATTTCTCCAGTATTGGTAGAAGTCGAACGGGCTTGTTTTGTTAG
>CAYJBU010000260.1:0-2805 GCA_964368155.1 uncultured Eubacteriales bacterium
AAAAGTGTTAGTCCTATTATATCTCAGTGGTTTGAGGTCAAATAAGGACTAACACTTTTGTTTATTCTGCTATACTTTCTGCCGACTCAAGCATGTTTTCGATGAAAATCCCATACCCCCTCGTCGGGTCATTAACAAACACATGGGTCACAGCCCCGATAAGTCTCCCATTTTGCAAAATTGGACTTCCTGACATACCTTGAATGATTCCTCCTGTTATGCTAAGAAGATTATCATCGGTTACATTTATTATGAAGTTTTTAGTTTTTTTGTCGCTGCTGTCAATTTTTTCTATTTTAATTTGATATTCTTTTGTGACATTATCTTCGACAGTTGCCAAAATTGTCGCATCACCTTCGGTAATTTCAGCCTTGCTGGCGACGGGGTACATCTTACCTTCAATTGGATTGTCCAAAGTTCCAAAAATCCCTGCTTCACTATTTTTAGTTATAGTTCCAAGAGTTTCTTCCGTGCTAAAATAACCACAGATTTTCCCCGGGTTTTCCTCTTCACCCTTGATTATACCTGAAATTTCTATCGGTGCAGGGTCACCATCTTTCAAGTTTAATAGCGTTCCGGTGTCAACATCACAAATACCATGCCCAAGTCCGCCGAACTCTCCTGTAGTTGGGTCGTAATAAGTCAAAGTTCCAATTCCCCCGGCTGAGTCCCTAATCCACATGCCAAGTCTATAAACGTTGCCGTCGTAAAATGGTTTGATTTTTGTCTCAAAGATTTCTGTCTGCCTTTTTATTTCAAGTGTAATAAACTCGCCTTGAAGTGTAGATAATATTTGAAGGAAATGTTTGTTGCTTTGCACAGTTTCACCGTTAATGGAAATTATATAGTCGCCCTCTCTAATTCCAGCATCTTTTGCAGGACATGAAATTTCACCGTTTGCGCTTACATCTTGCAAACTGCTCACAATCACCCCATCTGTGTAGATTTTAATTCCAAAATTACTTCCCACAGGGATTAAAAATCTTTGCTCCTGTGAAATAACTCCTTTGTTTTCGATTTTATTAAAAAGAGACGCTTCCTCTGTAATTCCAGCGCCTACTAGTTTAAAAAAATTGCTAATTGCTATAGCGTTTACACTAATTAGCAACAAAAAAACCATGCCGAAAATAATATTGCTCAAATCAATTCGCTTTTTCATTTATTCCTTTCCTTTCTTGGAATTGTGCCCTTTTTAACATAAATTCAGTTGCTATAGATACTGTCAGCAATCAAAAAAGAAAATTCATAAATGAAAAATCAATCCTAACACTGTTCAGCTTTGATGATTAAAATTAATTTTCCACTAGTTATGCAAATTATTTTGGCAAATAAAAACAACTCTCACACTTTATGTAAGAGTTGGGATTTTTGGTCTGCCGCAAATTGAACTATTCAATTAAAACGGTCAGTTTATATTTTAAGATTGAAAGCATCTTCCTATTTGAAGACATTCTTGCTTTTCAATTCAATATAGCTATTGTAATCTATATTTGTTAAAAAGATTATCTTTTATTTTTACTAATCTATGAATTTTTAGCAAAATAATTTTTAATGAAATTGTGTTTATATTGTATAAATTTATTTTTAATAAAAATGTTATTTTTATCCTAACTGCTGTCTTAGAATTAGCAAAATTTTCTTTTCTCGTCTGCTTATTTGAACTTGTGAACAACCTAAAATTTTCGCAGTTTCTTGTTGAGTGCGATTTTTATAGTATCTTAAATTGATTAGATTTCTATCCTTTTCAGGCAAAACAGCAATTATTTGTTGTAGACCAATTCGATTTACTATCTCTTCTTCTTTGCTTTCAACTGGGATTGATAGTTGAGTTTCGCCGTCCTCGTTTTGCATTGTTAGTGAAATTGCACTAGTACTGCTGCACATTGCCTGGGCTACTTGTTCTTCGCTTTCACCTAAAATTTCCGCAATTTGGCTAACAGTGGGGATTAGTCCGCTTTCCCTACTGTTTTTTTCTATCACAGCATTAATTTTCATTGATAACTCTTTTAGTTTACGGGAAACTTTTACAATTCCGTCGCTTCTGAAATATCCTTTAATTTCACCGATTATAACTGGTACGGCGTAGGTTGAAAATTTCAGTCCTCTGCTTTCGTCAAAGTTTTTTGCAGCCTTCAGAAGTCCAACACTTCCGATTTGAACTAAATCTTCATAATCTACATTTCTACCGACAAACCGCTTTACACACAGATGAACAAGCCCCATGTTCGCTTCTATAAATTCATTGTTCATTTGATTTTAAAAATTTGGTCAAGGTAACACAAGTTCCTTTTCCCAGTCTTGATGTAACTTTTAATTTGTCGCAAAAACTTTCCATTACAGCAAATCCAATACCGGCTTGCTCGTCCCCTCCAGTTGTGAAAAGTGGCTCCATTGCTTGTTCAATGTCCTCAATTCCACAGCCTTTGTCACGAATTTTAATTACAAATTTTTTGTCGGGATATATATACATGTTTATGTACACGATGCCTGTTTTTTCACGATATCCATGAATTATTGCGTTAGTGACTGCCTCGGATACTGCTGTTTTTATGTCTGCTAGTTCTGAAATTGTTGGGTCTTGAGCAATTAAAAACGCAGTGACTGCACCTCTTGCAAAACCCTCATTTCCTGAAATTGACAGAAATTTAACTTCTGCACTGTTTATGGCTTTCATTTTTATCATTCCTTTCTTGATAGTTGCTTTGATTTTAGCCGAGCTCATGTAATCCGAACCCGTTTTAAAAGTACTGTGTGGGCTTACTAAGTTCACAAAAGTCGCTCGTAAGGCGGAAAGCATTACTTCTC
>CAYJBU010000261.1:0-2795 GCA_964368155.1 uncultured Eubacteriales bacterium
ATGTATTTCAAGGTGGTGATATGATGGCGAACACATCATCGTGGACACATGAAGGTGAGGAACTGCCCTATGGACAAGAGTATGTTGATACCTTAATGAGCCTTACACCACCTTGGGTATTTCCTCTAATGTTCGTGATGTGTTTTGTGGGTGGACTTATCGGCTCATTTTTAGGTAAAGCTACACTTAATAAACATTTCAAAAAAGCGGGTATTGCATAAATGATTAGTGAGGATATTATAATCTTTGATAGGAAATCCGCTATCCCACTTGACCCTCGAACAAAGATTTTTCTTACACTAACAATAAGCACTATTTTAATTGCAGGAGGAACAGCAGGACTGATACGATATATCAGTCCTGTGCTTGCAATTATTCCATTCGTTCTTTTTATCATTTCAAAAAAATATTTTATTGCTTTGCGATATTTGCTGTTATATATCGGATTATATTGCATAGATCTGTTTATTGTGCCTTTGCTTTCGGGAGTTACACAGTTTGTCGTAATAGGTATTGTTGCTGTTTTTTCTCATATGTTGCCGGGGTTTATTATGGGATATTTTCTCATAACGTCTACAACTGTAAGCGAATTTGTATGTGCTATGGAACGAATGAAAATATCACAAAAAATTGTGATTCCATTTTCCGTTGTATTTCGATTTCTACCCACAATAAGAGAGGAATATAGCTCAATTAGAGATGCAATGAAGATGAGAAATGTACTTACGATTAAAAAGCCTTTACAAGTTATTGAATACACCATTATACCCCTTATGATGTCGGTAGTTAAAATAGGCGAAGAACTTTCAGCTTCTGCACTTACAAGAGGTCTTGGTGGAACAGCAAAGCGAACTAATATCTGTAACATTGGGTTTGGTGTATGAGATTTTATTTTAATCGCAATCAGCATATTTAGTTGGTGTGTATTTTTGTTTTTTTAGGAGGTCTTAAGATTGAGATTAAAGGTGTATCTTTTAAATATTCAAAAGATGCTGAAAATAATAGTCTTGAAAATTTAGGCCTTACTATCAATGATGGTGAGGTTGTATTACTATGCGGAAAATCGGGTTGTGGAAAAACAACTATCACAAGACTTCTAAACGGATTGATACCACATTATTATGAGGGGAAACTGCAAGGTGAAGTCATTATTGATACCGAGAACATATCTAATTCCCCTTTGCACGAAACAGCAAAAAAAGTAGGTAGCGTATTCCAAAATCCGAGAACACAATTTTTCACCGTTGACAGTACAAGTGAATTAGCATTTGCTTGTGAAAATCAAGGGCTACCCGAAAATGAGATAAGACACCGAATTTTAACCATTATCAGCGAAATAGATATTAAAGAGCTTCTTGGCAAAAACTTGTTTCACTTATCGGGCGGAGAAAAACAAAAAATAGCTTGTGGAGCAGTTGCCACTGCACAGCCAAATATTATTATTTTAGATGAGCCGTCATCAAATTTAGATATTATGGCTATCAGAGATTTGCAAAAACTTATTAAAATATGGAAAAATCAAGGCAAGACAATCGTGATTGCAGAACATAGGCTTTACTATCTTATGGAAATTGCCGATAAAATTATATATTTGGAAAATGGTAAAGTTCAAAGATGTTTTACTCCAAAAGAATTACTTTTAATTGATAATAAAGAGCGAATTCATTTAGGATTACGCACATTTGATATGGGACACATAGAGTTTTCAGATTACAGGGTTGCTTCAGAAGAAGATGTGGTATTAAAAAACTTCATTTATTCTTATACAGGTAAAAAAGAATGCCTTAATTTAGAAGAATTACGATTACCACAAAATCAAATAACAGCTATTATAGGTCACAACGGAGCTGGAAAATCAACATTTGCACGATGCTTGTGTGGTATCCAAAATAAGTTCGCCGGCATTGTAGAAAACTCAAATAAAGTGTATAATAGTAAACATAGGATAAAGAATTGCTATATGGTAATGCAAGATGTAGGGCATCAACTATTTACAGAAAGTGTGCTTGACGAAGTGTTAATCGGAATGAAAAATCCCGATGAAGCTATTGCTTTGGAAGTGCTGTCTGAACTTGATTTATTGCAGTTAAAAGATGTTCACCCTAAATGGATTGATATGCAATAAACAACGAGTGTTGCGACTTGATGTCGTGCAATTTATAGACAAAGAAAGGTGGCAAATATTATGAAAAAGATTATTGCATTTTTACTTATGCTAAGTATGGTGTTCTCTCTTGTGGCTTGCTCGACCGAGCCTGTATCTGATGTGGTTAATAATGATAATGCTGATGTGAGTGGCGAGGTGTCGGAGGAAGTAGATGTTTCAAATGTCGATACCACTAATTTATCTATTTTCGGAATGGATAAAGAGGATTTATCAGAAGAACAATTAAATACATACAATACGTTGATAAATACATTGTGGATAAGCACATTCATGCAAAAAGAAGGTATGGAAAGTAGTGTTGACTACTTTGGAACTACTTTAAACTTTGAAGAAGATGGCACAGTTATAATGGTTGAAGATGGTACAACAAAAAATGGCACATGGACATCTGAATGGCAAAATTTTGAGCATGATGGTAGACATTATAATCGTGCTTCGATTGATATTAGTTTTGATAGTGAGCTTTTTTCTATGTTTATTGAGCCAAATGAGTATAAAAATGTTATTTTTTTGAATGACAAAATAAACATATGGTTTAACAATAGTGAAGATGTAGAAATCCCACAAGAGCCACAAGAAGTTATAGCCTATGATTACACCTTAGCTGACACAGTTTGGGAGCTTATTG
>CAYJBU010000262.1:0-2781 GCA_964368155.1 uncultured Eubacteriales bacterium
AATAACTTGTTATTCAGTAGGCTTTAATTATATGAGTAACTTTTTATTGACTGCTTATATTTGTATAGATTGTGAAAAGATTGTAGTAGATTATTCAGACAAAGATTATCAAGAAGGTTAACTTTACTTTTTGATAAAAATTAACATAAGGAACGGTGACAAATTTTGAAACTTTGGAAAGGTAGATTTTCGAAAGAAATCGACCCTAAAACGAACGATTTTAATTCTTCTATTTCGATAGATAGTCGCATGTACAAAGAAGACATCACAGGTAGCATAGCTCATTCATTCATGCTTAAAGAATGTGGAATTATCTCTGAAGCAGACCAAAAACTTATTGCTGAGGAACTTACGATAATGCTTGACGAGATTGAGAGTGGAGTTCTTTTAATTGACCCAAACGCTGAAGATATTCACAGCTTTGTTGAGGCTGAATTAACAAGCAGAATTGGCGATGCAGGAAAAAGACTTCACACTGCTAGAAGCAGAAACGACCAAGTCGCTCTTGATATTCGCATGTATTTAAAAAAAGAATGTGATGTTTTAATTGGTCTACTAGCAAATTTATGCTCTGCACTTGTGAATAAAGCCGAAGAAAATTACAACGTGGTAATGCCCGGTTACACTCATTTGCAAAGGGCACAACCAATTAGCTTTGGACATCATTTGCTTGCATATTGCGAAATGATATTAAGGGATATCGAAAGATTTAAAAATACTTTTGATAGAATGAATTATTGTCCATTGGGAAGTGGCGCACTTGCCGGAACAACCTATCCAATCGACAGGGATTTAACATCAAATTTGTTAGGGTTTACTGCCCCGATGAGAAATAGTCTTGACGGAGTTTCAGATAGAGATTTTTGTGCTGAAATCGCTTTCGCCGTTTCACTTGCAATGGTTCATCTTTCAAGATTTTCCGAGGAAGTTATCTTGTGGTGCTCATGGGAATTTAAGTTTGTCGAACTAGACGACGCTTATTGCACCGGGTCTAGTATTATGCCACAAAAGAAAAACCCTGACATAACAGAGTTGATTAGAGGAAAATCAGGACGAGTATTTGGAGATTTAACAGCTCTTTTAACTATGATGAAAGGTCTACCACTAGCTTATAATAAAGATATGCAAGAGGACAAAGAGGCAGTGTTTGACGCAGTAGACACATTAAAGTTGTGCTTAACTCCTCTAATTCCAATGGTAGAAACCATGAAAACTAACAAAGATAATATGAGAAAAGCAGCCGCTGGCGGCTTTATAAACGCAACTGATTGCGCAGACTATCTTGTTTCACAAAAAAATCTGCCTTTTAGAGATGCCTATAAAATCACAGGGGAACTTGTTTCACTTTGTATTGAAAAGGGTTTGGATTTAGAAAGTTTAGATATCACTGATTACAAAAATGTTTGTGATAAATTTGATGAGAGCGTTTATGAGTATATCAATCTTGATAAATGCTTAAATGACAGAACTTCTTTGGGAGGTCCGTCACCCCAGAATGTTATAAAAGAATGTGAAATCATTAGAAAAAGGATAGAAAATACATTTTAAGATAAAGGAAAGGTTAGTCACGAGCGACAATCTTGATGTTTGTAAGATTTGTACAGCAAGTGACATGGAGATATTTATGATTAAAGTTGGAGTTATCGGAGCGACAGGTTATGCAGGCGCTGAGTTGTGCAGATTGATATATAATCACCCAAAAGCTGAATTATCTGCAATTAGTTCAGTTAGTTTCGAGGGGAAAACACTCTCTTCGGTCTACCCTGCCTATTTAAATCTTTGTGATATGGTTTGTGGAACAAGCGAACAAGTAATTGAAAAAGCTGATGTTGTTTTTGCTGCTCTTCCCCATGGACTTTCTCAAGAAATTGCAGTTAAGTGTATGGAAAAGAATAAAGTTTTCATAGACTTAGGTGCAGACTTTAGACTTGAAGATGAGGAGACATATAAAAAATGGTACGACTGTGAATTCCTTGATAAGGATTTGCAGAATGAAGCAGTATATGGACTTCCGGAATTGTTTAGAGATAAAATTAAGGATAAAAAAATTATTGCAAATCCTGGGTGCTACACGACAGCAGTTCCTCTTGCTCTCTACCCTGCTTTAAAAGCAGGATATATCGAGTTAGAAGGAATAATAGCAGACTGTAAATCAGGCGTTACAGGGGCTGGTCGTGGACTTTCACAAATGACACACTTCCCTGATTTAAACGAAGGTTTCTTAGCATATAAAGTAGCAAGTCACAGACACTGCCCTGAGATTGAGCAAACTTTAGGTAAAATTTCAAACGAGAAAATGAAAGTGACTTTTGTTCCACATCTTTTACCTGTTAATAGGGGTATTCTCGCAACTTGTTATGCAAGACTAAAAAAAGATGTAAGTATGGAAATGCTTAGAAAAGTTTATGAAGATTGCTATAATGATGAATTTTTTGTTCGTCTTTTACCGAGTGGCAAGTCAGCAGATATTCATAATGTAAAATACACTAATTTTTGCGATGTGAGCATTTTTGCTGATATGGAAACTAATACATTTATTGCTATTTCTGCAATTGACAACATGGTAAAAGGCGCTGCTGGTCAGGCAATTCAAAACATGAATATTTGTTTTGATTTAGACGAAAAAACAGGTTTGGATTTTATTCCTCCTGCGGTATAATTTGGGGTAAAACGAGAAGGGGATGTTGTTAATATGAAAATGATTAGTGGCGGAGTTACTGCCGCAAAAGGATTTAAGGCTAATGGAGTTCTAGCAGGAATTAAAAAAGGTAGAACTACACC
>CAYJBU010000263.1:0-2741 GCA_964368155.1 uncultured Eubacteriales bacterium
GCATATTTTATTAAACTTGTATATCTTGTCATCGATGAGAAATTGTTCGTAACTTTTAATATTAAACCTTACATCAATCAGTGATTCTTTTTTTTCGGTACTTACCATAATAAGTAACTCTCCTTAAAATTAATCTTTCATACTAAAAATTTTGTATCATCAATATATATCCTTACCTTTATTATACATAGTATTTGAAGTAATTACAATAGTATTGTTAGATTTAAATTTTAATTCTTCTAAAGAGTTGAAATTGAACCGCCTTTTATAAGTGTGGTCGGTAGTTCCATAGTCAAATAGTGCTTTGAGTCTTGTGTTCCGTTTAGTTTATCAACTATGATGTCTGTGACGCATTGAGCGATTTTAGTTATTGGCTGTAAAATCATTGTAAGCTTTGGTTTGGTCAAGCTAGAGATTATTTTATCGTCGATTCCTATTATTGAGATGTCTTCAGGTATAGATAAGTTCATGTCGTTTATAGCTAGTAAACAGTCAATCATAGCATGATGATTAGCACAAAAAATGGCTGTTGGAGGGTTTGGAGATGAAAGGAGCTTTACGACATCGTTATATGCCGTGCTTTCGGAAATGTCTGCTTTCAAGATATAATCATCATTAATCTCTAACCCCAATGCGTTCATAGCTTTTTGATAGCCCTTAATTCTTTTGTTGGCGGTGTAGTTGTTACCAGCTGTGATGATTGAGATTTTTTTGTGATTGTGCTGTGCGAATTCGTTTACTGCCATTTGTGAGATTAACTCATTATCGACAATAACAGCGTCAGTTTTAATCATATTACTCAATTTGTCGAGCAACACAATCGGAATACTTCTGTTTTGGATATTTACCAAATTCAATGAATTAGGGTCTTGTGGAATTGCAACGATAGCATCGACTCTGCTTTCTAAGAAAATATTAAGAGTGTCTTTCTCGTTATAATCTTGTTTTATATAGTTGCATACAATGGTCGAAAATTCAGCACTTTTCAAAGCTTTTTCCATCTCAAAACAAAGCTCGGAGTAAAATGGTGAACCAGTTAAGTTGGGAAAGAACAAACCTATTAATTTTGTGTGTTCTTTTTTTACCAAGCCAACATGATTAGGGACTGTGTAGCCTAATGATTTTATAGCGGTTTCAATTCTCTCAACGCTTTGTTTGCGTAAATTTTCACCATTAAAATATCTTGAAATGGTTGAAAGTGAAAAACCGGTTTCGTTTTGTATGTCTCGATATGTTGGTGAAGTCATAGATATCTCTTCTTTCGTTAATAGTTTAAGTAATTGTTCTGTTTAATTATGATTCGTTAGAACACTATAGCAGTATTATAGCACTAAAAAGAACAAAAGTAAATAGGAAAATGAGATGAAAACAAAATTTGTTCGATTTATATAGAACAAACATGTTTGTTTGGTGAAAAATTACAGAATAATAGTCTAAAATTATATATCTGTACAAAAATAACTAATAGATATTGACAAAAATCTGTTTGAGCATATAATCAAACCATAGAACAAAACATGAAACAAAATCGAACGAAATCGAACAAGACTTGCGTAGACAGTTCGAGAGTAATTGGCTTTAGTAGTTAATAAAGCTACAAAATTAAACTTGTTGCATATGACATTAGCTAATTTTGAAAGGGTGGTTATTTAAATGGCAAATTCTCCTTCGGCTCAGGCTTCTTCAAAGGGAAGGGCGGGTAACTTTAAAAAAGGAATAAAGAGAAGTTATCAGCTTTACATAGTTATGGCAATTCCTATTTTATTTTTCGTAGTAGTGAAATATCTTCCTATGTACGGATTACAAATTGCATTTAAAGATTACAGGCCTGTTGATGGAATCTGGGGTAGTGAATGGGTTGGATTTGAAAATCTTATAAGATTTGTGTCATATCCTAACTTTTGGAGAATTATATCAAACACACTCATAATTAATCTATATCAATTAGTTATTGCAACACCTGTTTCAGTGTTTTTAGCACTTTGTTTTAACACGATTAAAGAAGGTAGATTTAAAAAAAGTGTTCAAATGATTTCCTATGCACCTCATTTCATTTCTGTTGTTGTTATGTGTAGCATAATTATTCAAGTGCTATCTCCAAGAGGTGGAATTGTAAACACTATTCTTGGTTTAATTGGAATAGATCCAATCAACTTCATGGGTGAGCCGGGAATGTTTAGCAGTATCTATGTTTGGTCTGGAGTTTGGCAAAATGCAGGATGGGGAACAATCATTTTCTTAGCTTCTTTGAGTGCTGTTGACCAACAATTGCACGAGGCTGCTATAACAGATGGTGCATCAAAATTCCAAAGAGTAATTAACATAGACCTTATGAGTATCTTACCTATGGTTGTAACAATGATAATCATGAGAACAGGTCAAATGTTAAACTTAGGCTTCCAAAAAGTATACTTGCTACAAAATCCACTAAACTTAGCAGCTTCTTCAGTTATTCAGACATATGAATACGAAGTTGGTATAGCCTCGAATATGCCCGACTTTTCATATGCTGCAAGTATTGGTATGTTTACTTCGGTTATCAACTTTATATTGATACTTATTGTTAACAAAATTTCAAGGAAAGTAAATGATACGAGTTTGTGGTGATTTGACTGAAATCTCTTATTTTCGGTGTAAAACACTCTAAACATACAATATCACATTATAAAACATGGATTAACCCAACATATACGATTTGCTTCATATCCAAACGAAAAAGCTAATTTTGGTTCGTTGATCTG
>CAYJBU010000264.1:0-2714 GCA_964368155.1 uncultured Eubacteriales bacterium
TAAATTTGTTTTAAATCCAGAGAAAGATTTCACGAGAGACCGAAAGATGGATTTCGCAAAAACCATCTTGATGGCTCTTTGAATGGGGTTGTAAATAAACCGTAAATAATTTTTGGAATGGATTGACATTAATAATAAGCAGGTGTATAATATTGATTAATAATGATATAGTGTGCATTATTAATCATTGATAGAAAAGGAGAAAGAAATGCCACAAGTATTAAAAAACGAGCAAAGAGACAAAATATTGTATGCTGCAAAGATAGAGTTCGCGCAAAAAGGAATTACAGCGACCTCTTTGCGTTCCATCGCAAAAAATGCGGACATGACTGTAGGAAATTTATATAGATATTTTAAGAACAAAGAAGAAATCGCATTTACAATATTACACCCAATACTTGAAAAATTAAATAAAATAACAGATTTGATGCATTATGACAATGGCATTAACGAAGAAGATCTTCATGATGAAATTTATTTTAGGGAAGTTCTTTTTAAACTCGCAGATTGCATGATTGATATTGAAGCGTCTAATCCGTTGGAAATTAAGATAATGATTGAAGATGATGAAATCAATAGAAAGCAAAACGAAAACTTACACAAAATGATTATAGAAATTTTGAAAAGAACTGATTTTGAAATATCGCAGAATGGGGTTAAGTTGAATATGGTTTCTTTAATGATAGCAACATCAATTTCTTCTGGTCTAAGAGAGGGAATGAAAATAAAGCAAGCTGGAAAGATATCTTCAGAGGACTATAGGGATGTTTTGCGACAATATTTATTCCGTAGCGTTTTTTTGCTAAAATTTAAGAAATAATAAGAAAGATATGGGATTTGTTGTTGGTAAAATGGGTAAAGTCGCTTTATGACATAAGAGTAAGAAATCTATTGGGGAAAATCTCATATGAAAAGCCATTATTGAATGGTTTATTTAATTAAAAATTCTACCCGTTTGACGCCAAATCCATTAGACCCAAAGGTGTAATCTTAACATTGAAAAGGAGTTTATTGAATGAAAATAATTTTATTTGGGGCAACAGGCCAGACTGGCAAAATATTTTTAAATCTAGCCTTGGAGAGAGGGCATGAAGTCACTGCGTTGGTGAGAGATGCAAATAAAATTAGTGTTTCGCATGAAAATTTAAAAATTATAACCATAAATATCTACAATCAAGGCGATGTCACACAGGCGATGAGGGGTCATGATTTGGTCGTTTCGTGTCTTGGGGGAAACGCAAATACAAAATCTTCAAAGTTGTTTGATATGGTCGAAATAATTGTAGCGGCTATGAAGGCGAGCGGAGTGAAGAATATCTTTTCAGTCCATTCTGCTGGAATACACGGAGAAATGCCAGGAATAATCTCAAAAATTATAGTCAGCTTATTATACAAAAATGCAGTTGCAGACCATTCAAACGCTGCACATGCAATTATAAACAGTGGACTCAAATACTTGGTTATGCGCCCTCTCTCTCTTGTTAATGGAGAAATGACAAAACACTATCGCATATCATACGACAGTGTTCCAAGAGGTGGCAGTAAAATATCAAGAGAAGATTTGGCTTATTTCATGGCAGAGGCAATTGGAAAAGAAGAACTGATAAATAAATCCGTAGCAATTTGTTATTAACTTTGAAATATTATTTTCTTATATCAGACGGAGAAATCCCCATATGTCTGATAAAAATTTTATATAGATGAGAGGCATCGTAAAGACCACATTTTTCGGCTATTGTATCGCAGGAAAAATCTGTGTTTTTGAGAAGAAAAACGGCGTGCTCTATTTTTTTAAGTTGAATGTATTTACCTACTGAAGTTCCAATATGCTTTTGAAATTGTTTGTTGAGTGAACTTTCGCTTATTTTTAGAAACTTAACAATGTCATTAATTTTAATATTATCACTAAAGTGAGTGTTTATATAGTAAATTGCACCCAAAATAGCAGACGGGGTATCTGAAATATTTCGATAATCTGCAGTCCTGTACAACTCCATAATTAGATCATAGCAAAATGAAGAGAGTAAGAATTTGTCGTGATTTTCATTATTTTTAAGAAATCTTATGAAATCGACTAATTTTTGAATAAGATTATCGGTGACAGACGAATCAAGAACATACAAATGCTTTGATTTGAACCATTCGATTACTTCGCGGTTTCCCGAAAAATCAATTTCAATCCAGATTAATCCAAGGTTACTATTGTCGGCGTTGTAATATCTGTGCTCTTCGCCCGAAGCTATGATGAAAGCGTCACCTTTTTTTAAAAGGAATTGCTTTGAGTTAATCTCAAAAAAGCTATAACCTGAAAAAAGTATGTGTAAAGTAAAATATTTATATTCTTTTGAGTTTGAAATGTCGAAACCCTCTTTAGGGTAAGTGCACCCAGCACGAGACGGCGAGAAAAGAAAATTCGTCGTGTTTTCGACATTATTGCTCCTGTAAACATATCCGATAATATCAGAAAAAGAATTTATATCAATCAAAGTAATTCACCTCGCTTCTATAATATATCAACAAGACTTATACCAAATTAAATTAGAGAGGAAAAGTCAAGACGCATTAGGCTATTTTATATGATACTAATTTATCATATTTAAACTTATATGTCAATTGCGCTTTGATTAATGGAGATTTACGGGTGTGCCGAAAAAATTACACAAACCTATTGTAGGGACAGGCTCCCACGCCAATGCAACGCCTGTCCAAAAGGG
>CAYJBU010000265.1:0-2693 GCA_964368155.1 uncultured Eubacteriales bacterium
AGTGAATTTTACAACAAACGCCTTGCGTTTGTACTGAATAACGTGTTATTCAGTAGGCTTTAATTACATTAATGAATATTAATTCAATTCAGGTCTAGCACAGTTAGAGTTAATTTCTTCTTCTTTTACCTTTTGCTCTAAATCAGCTTTATACATGCTATACCACATATAAGAGCCGAATATATTGAAACAAGTAAAGCCGTGGTTTTGTAATATTTTCAGAGCAAGATAAGCTCGCAGTGCACTTTGACAAGTTATGTGTATGTGCTTGCTTTTATCAAGCTCGCACAATCTATCTCTTAAAGAGTCTAATGGAATATTAATAAATCCTTCAATTGAGCCTCTATTGACTTCTCCTACAGTGCGTACATCGAGTTTAATCACCTCGTCGCCCATGCTTAACACTTCTTTGAATGTGCTGACTTTCACTTCTCCTAGCATTATATTCTCAGCTACATAACCAACCATGTTCACTGGGTCTTTTGCGCTAGAGAATGGAGGAGCATATGAGAGCTCTAGTTCGTGCAAATCAAACACAGTCATCTTAGCCCTAATAGCAGTAGCAATCACGTCAATTCGCTTGTCAATCCCCTTAGAACCGACAATTTGCGCACCTAAGATTAAACCGTCGTTTTTAGAGAATAATAACTTAATCATCATGGTTTTTGCGTTTGGATAATAACTAGCGTGATGATTAGAGGAAGAAAATGCTTTGTGATAATCCATCTTCAAGTTAATCAATTCTCTCTCGGTAAGTCCAGTAGAAGCTACTGCCATGTCAAAAATTTTTGCGATACTTGTTCCTTGTGTTCCGTTATATTTTGATTTTCTTCCCATGATGTTGTCGGCAACAATTCGTGCTTGCTTGTTTGCAGGTCCTGCCAATGGAATTATTCCTTGATTGCTAGACACGAAGTTTTTCACTGATATAGCATCACCAACCGCCCAAATTCCATCTTGTGATGTTTTTAAGTGTTCATCTACTAATATTTCTCCCTTTTCTCCTAATTCAACTGAGCTGTTATTCAAGAATGCAGTAGCTGGTCTCACGCCGACAGACATTACAACCATGTCGCATGGAATAAATCCTCCGTCGCTTAATAGAACTCCGTCTTCGGTTATTTCAGTAGCGAGTTTTCTCAAAGCTAAGTTTACTCCATTAAGCCTAACATGATTGTGAATTGAGTGGCTCATATCTTCGTCAATGTTTGGCATTAAGTGGTCAATAGCTTCAACGATAGTAACTTTTACCCCAGCCATAGTTAAATTTTCTGCAACTTCAATTCCAATGAAACCACCGCCGATAACGCAAGCAGATTTTGGAGAATTATTGTTTAAAAAATCCTTGATTTTATATGTGTCGGGAATATTTCTAAGGGTAAAAATAGGCATTTTGTTTGACATTGGTATTTTTGGAATTATTGGACTTGCACCAGGCGAGAGTATTAAATCGTCGAATGAAAGGTCATATTCTGTGCTGTCATTTAGATTTTTAACTCTAATAGTTTTATCTTTGCAGTTTACATTAATAACTTCAGAAAAAACTCTCACATCAACATTAAATCTCTTTGAAAATCCATTTACTGTTTGGACGAGAAGTTTCTCTTTGTCGTTAATCACTCCGCTTAGATAATAAGGCAAGCCACAGTTTGCAAAAGAAATGAATTCGCCTTTTTCCAGCATTATTATTTCTGTTTCTTCACTTAACCTGCGAAGTCTAGCTGCACTGCCTGCTCCACCTGCGACTCCGCCAACTATTACAATCCTTTTTGATGTATTCATAATAATACCCTCCTCATTTATTTCTGTGAATTCCGGTATAGCTGTTCATTCCACCACTTACATTAATAGCTTTAAATCCTTTTGCTTTTAGCATTGATGTAGCTATTGAACTTCTCATCCCTGATTGACAAAGTATATGATAAACTTCCTCTTTTCTTAAATAATCAGCAGGTGATTGTAATAATCTTCCCATTGGAATATTTTTGCTTCCATTAATACTGCTGACTGAATATTCACTTGGTTCCCTAACGTCTATTAACTTGATTTCAGGCAAAAGATTGTCTAAGTCGTTTGATTTAATTTTTTCGTTGTTTAAGAATGATAACATGGCTATTCTCCTTTTTCTGAGCAGTAGAGCTCTTTTATACACTTCATGAGCTCTACTATACGTTCGTCTTTAATAGTATAATATACAGTTTGTGCTTTTTTATTATAATCTAGTATACCATTTGATTTTAGAATTGCCAGATGTTGAGAGATACCTGATTGTGTTATTTGTAAATTTTCAAGTAAAGAATTTACGCTTTGAGTACCTTTGATGAGCTCGCATAAAATCAGTAAACGATTTTCATTTGAAAGAACTTTAAGCAAATGTGCTACTTCTTTTGCTTTTGATTTCATTTTATCCATAAATTAACCTCATTTCATTAGATTTGAAAATATTATTTACAAGTGATATTGTAGTATATTAGCAATTACTAATATACTACATAAATAACATTTTGTCAATAGTAGAAGCTGTATTTTTGTTATGAGGAAAAGTGATAAATACTCCATTAATGTTATTAATAACGAAGTATAATGGCGAAATCTACTCTTGTGAGGCGTGTTCGTATAATATCGGTCAGGCTAACAAAAAGTATGGGGTTGTTGCACTAAAGTAATCTTGCACAATGTAGGGACACCCGCAA
>CAYJBU010000266.1:0-2688 GCA_964368155.1 uncultured Eubacteriales bacterium
TACTTTTCATAAGATATAAAAAGTTAAAATCAATAAAGATTTTGACACTTAAACTTAGCATAAGAATAGCAGAATGCAGTGTAAAAAACAATAGAAAAATTGACTAAATAATTAATTATTATTAGTACAATGTAAATAAAAAAAGTGCTTTCGACTATTCAATCCACCCATTTTCTTTCCAATGTTCAATATCTATTGGGTTATTCATTTTCTTTTGCAATTTTTTCATTAGATTAAAGTAAAATTGCCCTTTAATTCCTCTTTTTATCTTTCTTGACTTTAAGACTTTGTTTGCAATCTTTGCAGATTTGTTATTAATTTTATCTTTTATTTCAGGTTTTACACCTTTCCAATCAGTAGCATAAACCGAAAAACTCATAGTATAGCTTTTACCCAGTCCCCACCAAAGCATTTGATTTTTAAGGGATTTTGTAACTCGTTTTGAACCACCACCTGCAGCGGTTGAAATCAGTATCGCAATCTTTTTTTCCATTGATTTATGAGGCCTATGCACGATATACCTATACGCCATATGATCAAAAAAATTTTTTAATTGACCAGTCATTTCCATTACATAAGTAGGAGAGTTAATAATTAAAATATCTGCTTCTTCGATATCTTTTGCGATAATTGAAATTTTATCGTTATGTGGACACTTTTTCTCTCCCTTTAAAATGCAATTACTACACCCAGTGCAAAATTTGATATCATTCACAAAGTGTTCAATTACATTATCTGAAATCTTTTCTGCCAAGTTCCATGATATATTATAATTGCTTCCATTTTTTCTTTTCTGTCCATGAATAAGTACTATTTTTTTCAATTGTTTTCACTCCTATTTTTAGTGATTTATCAGTTTATGATATTATTAATTCAATTATATATGAAACTGCTTATTTTTGAAAGAGTAAATTAATAATTATTATGTGAAAATAAATTTAAATATAAACAATTTATAGACAAATCATTTATTGTGATGTATAATTAGCCAAAACGTTATATTAGTAAACAAAAAAGGGGTTGTTAAATGAGTGAATTATACAAGCTTATATATAAAATTGTGAAATCAATACCCGTGGGTAAGGTCTCGACATATGGACAAATAGCATTTATTTCAGGAAACTCACGACGTAGTAGAGTTGTCGGATATGCTATGGCTGCGTGTAAAGATTCGTCAGTGCCTTGCCACAGGGTTATTCGTTCAACAGGCGAATTAGCAAGAACTTTTGGATTTATGGGTCCAAATCACCAAAGAGATTTACTCTTAAATGAAGGGGTTGAAGTATCTATTGAGAATACAGTAAATTTAGAAGTATATTTGTGGGATTTGGATGAGGCGTTAAACAATATCTTGATATAAATATAATTTATGTAAAATTTAGTATATTGAGAATTTATTTCAATTATTGTTTAACACAATGAAGTTGTATTAGAAATAACACCTTTTAGGGGTGAAAAATGAATGAAAGCGAGAATTTATTATGACTAGCAGAGAAAAAGTAATGAGAGTTATCAACAGAGTGAGCGACGAGGCTGTTATGTGGACTGGGCACCCAAATGATAAGACTATTGATATTTATGCGACAGAATGGGGAATTGAGCCAACTAGAGAAGCTATATACCAGCATTTAGACGATGATTGTCGATGGATATCTGCTGATTCCGGATATAAGCATCCATTAGGACACAAAATTTTTGACCCTGCTTGGAATAAGAAAAGGGACACATTAAGCGCTGAGGGGTGTTTTTCTGATGTCGAAGATGTGTCTGAACTGGACGAATACCCTTGGCCTGATTTGAAGTATTTAGATTTTTCAAATGTATATAAAGAAATAGAGAAATTTCAAGATAAAATGGTGTTTACAGGCCTTTGGAGTCCTTTTTTTCATATAGTAGCTAACTTTTTTGGGATGGAAAATTATTTTATTAAGATGTACGAAAATCCCGAGGTCGTACATGAGGTTACAAAAAGAGTAGTAGATTTTTATGTAGAGGCTAACAATATCTTTTTTGAGAATTTAGGTGATAGGGCAGATGTTATGTTCTTTGGAAACGACTTTGGAACGCAACTGGATTTGTTTATCTCGCCCGAAACGTTTAGAGAGTTTGTTATGCCATACTTCGTACGATTAATTGAGGTAGGGAAGAGGCACAACAAAAAAGTGATGTTGCACTCCTGTGGCTCGATTTATAGAATTATTCCAGATTTAATAAAAGCTGGGGTAGATATTATTCACCCAATTCAAGCAAAGGCAGCTGGAATGAGTGCTAGTGAACTAGCTCAATATAAAGATAGTGTATCATTTTTAGGCGGAATAGACGCGCAAACATTTTTTGTAAATGCTACACCGCAAGAAATTAGAGACGAAGTAAAAAGAGTGAAAAGTATTTTAGGTCCTGGAATCATTGTTTCGCCAAGTCATGAAGAAATATTACCTAATGTACCTGCAGCCAATATTTTGGCAATGGCACAATCAGCGCATGGTGTTATTTAGTTGAATTAAACGACAAAAATTTTTGTTTTTTCAGTTTTTTTGAATAAATATAAGAAAATAAGCCTCGGTACATGATTTAACTGTACCCGAGGCTTATCTGTGTTCTTGCTAGATTTTTAATTTAAAACTCAATCAAACATGTATTATAGTCCATTGATAGCGCTATCATCTTTTGATATGATTATTTCAAGAT
>CAYJBU010000267.1:0-2629 GCA_964368155.1 uncultured Eubacteriales bacterium
GGTGAAACTGCATAAAATCAACAATGTGTTTGTGTAAAATCACCGACATATGTATTTAATGCGACAGCCCCTTTGAATTCTCGATTTCGGGAGGGCGTTGAAGCCCTCCTTTACTTTTGTCAGGCTAATTACGACATCCTGTAATAAATTTACCATATTAGATTATGATGTTCGTTTATGATTATATCTTCGTTATGATATTGAATTGTAATGATAGTAGTATCCACTTTGGTGATTAGCTCACGAGAGATAATAATTTCACCGATTTTATCTGTAGAGTGAGATTCGAGAATAATATATTCTGTTTCAATATTTGCGTTGAAGACGTTTGGGAATTCTGCTGGTTGAAATTCATGTTGTGAGACTAGTTTATTGTTTTCATCAAATTCATTGACAATGTATATATCAGGTAGAGTCGTCGGCTCAAAAGTAATACAAATATAAAAATTGTAATTTGTTTTTTCTCCGTTTGTGTCGATTACGCTAGATTCTTCATATGTGTATTTTGATGAGAATTCTGAAACTGAAATCCCAGAAGTGCCCTCTTTTGTAAAGTACACTTTTCCATCTCTTTGCTGAAAGACTGGATAAACATGGTACATTAGTTCCGATTTCGCGTTTAAATTAGTGAGAATAGTCAACTCTATTTCCTTTGAAATGCTGGATTCATCAGTGTAGTGATGATTGAAATGTCCTTTTGAGAAAATACTAGAAACATTAGTTGATGTGTAGTCTTTATTTATATTGTATGGGAAAAATGCTGGATATCCATCAATATCTGGAAAAGTATATGTAAGATCTTCGTACTCACTATCGCCATTTGTTTTTTCTATTTCAGCATATATTTTATTTTCGCTCTTAGTTTGCTCTTCGTTAAGTAGTTCATTTAACTCTTTATCCGAAAGTGAGTTTAAGTCAATCATTTCAGTAACAAATACTCCAATTAAATAGTCATTCTCGCTTGGTTCAGTGCTACTTCCTTGTGCAAGAGTACAAGCAGTAAAGGAATAGCAGATAATTATTACCATTACAGTTAATTTAATCTTCATAAGATGCCTCCAATTTGCCGTCAAACTTTAATATGTCGCCTACATCACATTCTAAGTAGTAACATATCTTGTTAATTGTTCCAAATCTAACTCCCTTTGCCTTTCCGCTGCGCAAAATAGACAAATTAGCTTCTGTAATCCCGATTTTTGCGCATAATTCCTTTGAAGTTAGGTTCTTTTTCTTTAATTGATCTTCTAGATGTATTTTTATACCCATATGCTACCTCAGATAAAAATTTCTAAGTCTTCTTTTAAAACTCCATTTTCTTTCACTAGTTTTGAAAAAATAATAGAAATTGCTAAGAACGAAAAAGGCAATACAGGTATATTAAGATTTGTATTAACGCTTAATAACACATTCATAAGTAGTACCTGTGTTGTGTTGAAAAGTGCGCTTGAAGAAATGCTTACAATTAGAGAAAATTTACATGTAGAGATTAGTTTGTTGAGAGATTGATGAGCTTGTTTTGATGAATTTTCTATCATATAATCAGTCAAAAAATCTTGGGCAAACAAAATTGTGATTATTGTCATAAAATTAGGTAGTTGATTTAAAATAAAACTTAATAAAATAAAAACATAATTCACGGTATAGAACTCAGAAACTCCTGAATTATTTGCTTTAACACTTATATAATCGCTTATTGAATTTGATAATCCAAATGCAAACACTGCTATGATTAAAGCTAGTGCAATTACATGCAGGATGTATTTCAGATAGAGAAAAAGTTGTTTTTCACTTGCTTGTGCAATCCTACGAATAAAATGTAATAGAAGATATGCTAGAATTAGTGAATAGACTGCTCCACTCAAAATAAGATTGTTAAAATCAGAATTAGCGCTTAATAATGTAGCTAATTTTGTGGGGTTAATCATAAAATAAATGGAGTAAAATAGCATAATTATGCTTAGTACTATAAAAATATCTTCAATAACTAATTTTTTATTTTTTCTGAATACAACGAATAGGATTGGAGAAAGTGAAAAGAGTGAATACAAAATCAGAGCAATGATGTTTTGTGAAGCTCCTGCTAGAGAAAGATTTCTCAAAAGTACAGAAATTATGCTCAAAGGCGCAGAAAGTATGTATAAGGAGAAGGTAGTAGATACACTGACGATTGCTAGTGAAATGCATAGAACTGTTATAGAAATGTAGATTAATGGAATTGGTTTTTTTTTCAATTTATGACCACCCTTTCTTGATAAACCGCAATGTTTTTAACGATTTTTGCATTGCGAGCAAGCTTTGATTTAGTGAAATTTAAGTTGAAAGACTTAAATGCGCAGAACATTGCTCAAACTAAACTTGCTTTCAGTTACTGAAAATTATTTTCAAACTACTGCTAATAAAATTATTGTTTAACGATAATTATGTTTACATTATAGCATTGAAATTATCGTTTGTCAATAATTTTAAAAATATAATATAGTTTTATAATCTTTATTAAAACGTTGTTATATTATGGTTGTGCTTTGTCATTAAAGAAATATATAACTCAAATAAGGTTTGGTGCATTAAGTTAAAATAAATAAAGCCTACTGAATAACACGTTATCCAGTACAAACGCAAGGCGTTTGTT
>CAYJBU010000268.1:0-2599 GCA_964368155.1 uncultured Eubacteriales bacterium
CCCGCAAGGGGCGTCCCTACATTGTGCAAGATTACTTTAGTGCGACAGCCCCTTTAGTTAGGTTTATTGCTCATCGAGATAATCTAAATATTCTTCAAGGCACATGTCCAATTCATTCATTTCTTTTGCTGCCTCAACACCGACATATCTAAAATGCCAAGGTTCATAGTTATAGCCTGTGATATCCTCTTTGTGTTTTTGATACCTCTGAATAAAGCCGTAATTCGCAGAATTTTCGAATAACCATGCATAGACAGCTGTGTTTTCAAAATCATATGTTACATAGTTGAAATCCACTGCCATTCCTGTATTATGC
This sequence comes from uncultured Eubacteriales bacterium, assembly GCA_964368155.1. Classification (GTDB taxonomy): domain Bacteria; phylum Bacillota; class Clostridia; order Oscillospirales; family Acutalibacteraceae; genus SIG603. Next base: position 317 of record CAYJBU010000268.1, read on the forward strand.
TCGCTGGTTCCAGGAAGTGCAATTGTTTGTAATGCGTGTTCACGCGCTTCTTCTTCTGTCATATCGTAATCTCTCATGCGATTTTGAGTCGCATTCCACAAAATACCACCCTGTTCTTCGATGCTTCGATAACCCGAAGCAATCCACAAACTACCACCATAATTATTAGCGTCATTCATCATTCTTACAAGATCGTCATAGATTACACTTGCAACAGGAACTACATCATAATATGTTAAATTTGGTAAATATTCATCAGGCAATGGATTTTCTTTGTTTGCAAGTAGCAACAAATCTGGGTCTGTTGGATAGGTTATTATTGGTTCAGGGGTCGGTTCCTCTGTTGGTTCGGGGGTTGGTTCTTCTGTTGGTTCTGGAGTAGGTTCTTGTGTAGGTGTAGGCTCGTGCTCTGTCGGTTTTGGAGTTGGTTTTTCTGTTGGTTCAACTGTGCTCGAAGAGTTATCGGGCTCTTGAGTAGGTTCAAACCAACCGAAAAATCTTGATAGACCGAAAATTATCAGAGCTATACCTATTATAATCAATACTGCCAATAGGATAATATACACGCTGTTTCTATTTTTAGTTCTACTTCTTTTTGTTTTACGTTCCATGTTCATTCCCTTTTCAATCACATCACTAAGGAGAGATATTGTGAAAATTTTTATTTTAGGAGACCCAAAGACATATAAGAATTATGCACTTGCGCTAGAAGGCTTAAATTGTGAAATTATTTTTGACAAAAACATAAGAAAATCACTTTTTTGCGATGCGCTATTGTTAACAGGTGGCGGTGATGTTGCACCTGGTATGTACGACAGCAAAAACAAAGGTAGTTATAACATTGACTATATCAGAGATGTAGCTGAAATTAATCTGATAAAGCATTTTTATAACTGCAATAAGCCAATTATGGGGATTTGTCGCGGTATACAAATTCTTAATGTAGCTCTTGGTGGGGATATCATGCAAAATGTCAGCAACGAAGAAAAACATTCGCGTTGCGGTGACGACTATGACAAGACACATATTATCAGGACTACAAAAAACAGTTTTCTGACGCAAATTTACGGCGATGAATTCTATGTCACAAGCGCACATCATCAAGCTATTGGAAGAATTTCAAATGAACTTATTATTTCTGCAATATCTGAAGATGGAGTAATCGAAGCGGTTGAACACAAAAGCAAAAATATTTTCGCAGTGCAATTTCACCCCGAGCGCATGACGGGAAAATATCAAAGGCAAAATATGCCTGATGGAAAACTGTTATTTGAGTATTTTATTAAATTGTAGGGTTTATTTTTCTTCGCTTTTACTAAATAAATTAAATCTGAAAAGTTTGCTTTCGTCTTCTTCTTTCTCGCATATGATAAAGGCTTCTGCGATTTTACCACCTTCGATTAATGCTGTTAATCCAACTAGTTGGCATAATTTGCTTTTTAAGTTTAGTCTGTCTCCGTCACGTGTCATTAAATAAACTTGTCCTTCACAGCTGTCAAGAACTCTTAAAAATGCTGGGACATCTACGTCGTGTAATTCTACCATATTTGGGGTCATATTAATTCTCCATTCCGCCGCTTCGCATCGGCATAAAATATAATGAAAAGTGTGACTCTTATCATGCGAAGTGAAAGGAATGACAAGAGTATTATTGTATTTGATTTATTAGTTTGAAACTTGTTTTAAACTATATTACCCATTTCTTATTGTTTCTTAATCAATTCTTTATTTCCCATGTAAGGTCTTAGTGCCTCAGGGATATTAATTGAACCATCTTCGTTTAGATTATTCTCAAGGAATGCGATTAACATTCTTGGCGGTGCAACTACAGTGTTATTAAGTGTGTGTGCAAAATATTTGCTATCTTTCGCGTTAACTCTGATTTTAAGTCTTCTTGCTTGTGCATCTCCTAAGTTTGAGCAACTTCCAACTTCAAAATATTTTTGTTGTCTTGGGGACCATGCTTCAACATCAATAGATTTAACCTTTAAATCTGCTAAATCACCCGAACAGCATTCAAGCGTTCTGACGGGGATATCAAGGCTTCTAAACAAATCAACAGTGTATTGCCACATTTTATCAAACCAAATAGGGCTTTCCTCAGGGCTACATACTACAACCATTTCTTGTTTTTCAAACTGGTGAATTCTATAAACTCCTCTTTCTTCAATTCCGTGTGCGCCTTTTTCTTTTCTAAAACAAGGAGAATAACTTGTTAAAGCTTGAGGTAGTGAATCTTCTTGTATTATCGAATCTATAAATTTACCAATCATAGAATGTTCA
>CAYJBU010000269.1:0-2581 GCA_964368155.1 uncultured Eubacteriales bacterium
CCTAATTTCTCTTTTCAGAACTTTTATCTTTTTCATTTTTACTTAACAGTGCCAAGTAGCACAACAAACCAAGCCCATAATCTAGGGCTACCAATTATTAACCTAATTAGCGAATACGGTTGTTATTATATAAGAAATGACACATACGTTTACCTCCAATTTAATTAGAGATAACTACTTATCTCTAATTGATATTATAACGCATATATAAAGAAAAGTAAACCCATTTTATGCACAAAGTTTTGCAAAGGGGTGATCGCGTCAAGGAGTTTTTTCGTCAATATCAACAAACTAATGTAGAGACAGGCTTCTATGCCTGTCCGAAAATTATCAAATTTTTTTCTGCTTTGCGGGAGGGAGTGACCGCAAGTAAAACAAGAAAGAGGAAGTTTTAAATCAGAGGAGTAGAAAATATAAAGCCTAATAATTTATTTAGTGAATAATATTGTTAATTGTGTTAATTGTGCAGTAATAACATTACATAAGTCTTTTGAGGTTTGCGAATGAATAATTGTTTTAAATAACAATAATTTTTTCTTATTTATATTACATCTTGACAAGAAGAAAGAGTTAGTGTAAACTAACATAGTGAGTTAGTTTATACTAACTGTCTACAAGATTAATAATCAAAATTTTGAAAGAGGGACTTTATTTGAAAACAAGAAAAATTGCTATTTATGGAAAAGGTGGAATTGGAAAATCTACAACTACTTCAAATCTATCCGCTGCATTATCACATAAAGGTTTCAAAGTGATGCAAATAGGTTGTGACCCAAAGGCAGATTCAACTAAGAATCTGATGAAAGGTAAAAAAATTCCTACAGTGCTTGAACAACTAAAGGAAAAAGGAGACGATTTACAGCTAGAGGATATTGTTTTCGAAGGATACAACGGTGTGTTGTGCGTTGAATCTGGAGGCCCAACACCTGGAATTGGGTGTGCTGGCAGAGGTATTATTTCGGCTTTTGAGAAACTCGAGGAGCTAGAAGCTTTTGAAGCATATAACCCAGACATTGTAATATATGACGTTTTAGGTGATGTTGTTTGTGGAGGTTTTGCTATGCCAATTAGGGGTGGATATGCAAAAGAAGTTTTCATAGTTTCCTCAGGAGAAATGATGGCTCTTTACGCTGCAAATAATATTGCACAAGCTATTAAAAACTTTGGTACGAGAGGATATGCAACTTTGAAAGGAATAATTTTAAACGCTAAAAATATTGAAAACGAAGTTGAGATTGTAAATAAGGCATGTCAGGAAATCGGTACAGACGTTGTTACATACGTGCCAAGGTCACCCGACATTCAAACGGCAGAGCATTCAGGTGGTACTGTGTTCGAGTTTTTACCAAGCTCAGAAATGAGAACAGTTTACTCGAACCTAGCAGACAAAATACTTGAATTAAGCCAAGCAATATAAATTTTTTTAATCAGTTTTAAACGGATTAAGATATATATTTTCTTAATCAAGCTTAGAATGAAAAGAAAGAAAAGGGGATTAATATGAATAAAATATTAAAATCATTATTAGCACTATCAATTTGTACTGCTATGCTTGGCGGTTGTGCGCAAACAGAGACTGGTGACCAAGACCCAAGTTTAAATTCCACTCAATCACAATCTTCCGAGCAATCACAAGAACCTGAAGATACTACCTTTACAATTGAATACCCAGCTTCTTTAGTAGCAGAATACAGCTTTGAGCCTTTGGTGTTAGAAGAAAAACCTGAAGAAATAATTATTTTATCCGCTTCAGCTTTGCAAATTGCAGACAGATTTGACATTATGCCAATAGCACACTATGGCTTAGACGCAAATCTTGATTTCTCTGATGAATTGAAGAATGCAAATCTACCTGAGATAACAGCTGGAATGTCAGATTTAGACACAGAGTCAATCATTGCTATGCAACCTGATTTACTTATTTTAGGCGCACAATTTGTAGATGACTATGCTACTATATTTGAAGATGCTTCAATTCCTACATACTTTGTAGAGGCTGGTCCTTCCGTTGGCTATAATCACGTGAAAGAGGAAGCTTTAATGCTTGCAGAGGCTTTTGGTGGAGAGGCAGGAAAAGAAGAGCTAGAGGCAGAATTCTTAGCTGTGGAGACTAGAGCTGCTGAATTTAGCGAGGGCAGAGACGATATCAATACAATGATTTTATTCTCTACTCCTCCTACTTACCAACAAACAAGCCAAGGATATTTAGGAAGTATGCTTGAAATGCTTCCAATAAACAACATGTCTGATGAAATAATTGGCGCAGAAATGAGAACTGCTCCACTAGATTTTGAGACACTTATAACAGCAGACCCAGAGCTATTATTTGCTATTTCTCCAATGATGCCAAGTGCTGAGGCTATTGAGGCTTCTTATGCTGAGGAAATGAAAAATAACCCAGACATTTACGCTGGTATTAACTCTATACAAAACGGCAACATTATTTATCTTTCAAACGAGTATGTTACTGCAAAAGGTATTAATATTATTGAGAGTGTAAACAGTTTAATCGATATGCTAGAAGAGAAATATCCTGCAGATGGACAAAGTTCAACAGTTACAATTGAATATCCACAAAATA
>CAYJBU010000270.1:0-2572 GCA_964368155.1 uncultured Eubacteriales bacterium
CAAGAGTTAGGGCTGTCGCATTAAGGTAAAAATGAATAAAAAATTTGGGAGGGCTGTCGTGCCCTCCCATAAAACTTGTAAGAAATTGAAGATTATAGTCGAACCAATACAAAAAACGTACAAAGACAGCAAAGGTAAAATTTTGTTTAACAAGGCGGAGGAGGGAGTAATAGTTGCTCTATTGCGACTGACGACAACGCAGTTAAACGGATTTTCACCTGCTGGTCTGTTTGGGTTTTGTATTGGTTTGACTATATCTGACAGGCATGGAAGCCTGTCCCTGTTTTGGGGTGTTTTTTGACGAAAAAAATCGTTAATGAGACACCCCATATTTTATCTTTATTCACTAATTACCGATTATATAGGTGGCTATTTCATCGCCGCCTATAATTTTTGATAATTCTTTTTTTCTTTCTACTTCAGAAAGTTCCTTTATTGTTGTATATGTTTTTCCGTCAGAAGAATTTTTTTGTATGAGCAAATGATTGTCAGCTATTGCCGCAATCTGTGCCAAGTGAGTGATGCAAAGCAGTTGTTTGCTTTTAGATACTTGCAGTAGCTTTTTACCAACTCTGTTTGCAGTGTCACCGCTAATTCCAGCGTCAATTTCGTCAAAAATCATGGTGTCTATATTATCTCCGCTCGATAACACAGTTTTGATTGCAAGCATAATTCTGGAAAGTTCTCCTCCGGAAGCTACTTTAGATAACTGTTTTAAGCTTTCGCCTGCATTAACAGAAACTAAAAATGATACTTTGTCGCATCCGAAGCTATAGAGATTTGTTCTTTCTAAATCCACAGAGAATTCTACATTTGGCATATTTAAAAATTCGAGTTCTTCCTTTACTTTCTTTGAAAACTCAAGTGCGAAAAATTTGCGTTTCTTTGATAATTGTTTTGCTAGTTCAACGGTTTTGTTTTTTGTAAGCTCGAATTCTTCGGTTAATTCCAATATTTTTTCATCAGAAAATCGAATGTTTTCTAATTCCTTACTTGAACTTTCAAGCAAATCTAAAATATCTTCTTCGTTTTCGCCGTATTTTAAGCTTAGCCTATACAAAAGGTTAAGCCTTTCTTCTATTTCGGTTAAATTTTCTCCATCATAATCTGTTCTGCTTTCGATATTTCTAAGCTCGTTTGAAATATCTTGAAGGGAATATTCAATGTCTCTTAGTTTGTTTGAGACCGACCTAATATCAGGAAACGAAGGCTCAACATCTTCAAGTTGAGCACAAGCATGATTAATCATACCTAATACACCTTCGGTGTCATCGTCTCCGTTAATAACTTCTTTTGAAGTTTTAATTGCGTGAGATATGCTTTCTTTGTCTTTGATAATTTTGAGTTTTTGATTTAGTTGCTCTTTTTCACCAACTTGAATTTGTGCTTCGCTTATTTCAGAAATCTGATATTGAAGAAAGTCAATTCTTCTTTCTTTTTGAATTTGATCTATGTTCAATTTATCAATTTCTTTTTTTATTACTTTCAGTTTATTATAGTTATGCTGATAATTACTTAGTTCTTCGTTTAAATTTCCATAGTTATCTAAATATTTTCCGTGGATTTCAGGAAAAGTTAACTCATAGCTGTCATGTTGCCCTTGAATGGAAATTAGATGGACTCCTATTGATTTTAGCATGGTTGCTGTGATTGGAACTGAGTTTATTTTGCAGATTGATTTTCCTGAGCTGCGCAATTCTCTGTAAATTTGCATCTCGTCAGAAGTGACTTCGATATCTAAAGATTGAAGTATGTCCAGGACAGATTGATCAAGCTCAGTGAAAAATGCAGTGATAATCGCCTTATCTTCATCAGTTCTAATTAAATCTTTTGACACTCTCTGTCCTAAAACAGCGTGAATTGCGTCAATGATAATCGATTTACCCGCCCCTGTTTCACCGGTTAGTACTGTGAAACCTTTTTCAAAATCTATTGATAATTCTTTAATAACCGCAACATTTTTAATATATAATCCCGACAACATAAAATCACCTGTTAATCAATTAGTTTTCTAAGTTCTTCTTGTTTTTCATATGCAGCTTCGTTTGATTTACATACTGCTATGATTGTGTCTTCACCAGCTAAAGTCCCAATAAAGCTTTGGCTTTTGCTTGCATCCATCGCAGCGCATACCGCTTGCGCCATGCCCGTTAAACACTTTATTACTACAATGTTTTGCGAGGATTCAACAGATAAAACAGAGTCAACAAAAAGAGACAAAAATTTACCTGAAATATCTTTTGACGCTTCTTGTCCTGTAGAATATCGATATTTCCCTTTTGGAGACAATGCCTTGATTAATCTTAACTCCTTGATATCTCGGGAGACTGTGGCTTGTGTCACGTCATATCCAGCTTCTTTGAGTTTGCTAAGCAATTCTTCTTGAGTATCTATGTCAAATTCACGTATTAAATCTTTGATTTTTTCGTGTCGCCTTGTTTTCATTATTATGACCATCCTTTTTTATTAGTCGCAATGTTTTGGGCGGTTTTTGCATTGTGAGCAAGCTCACATTTAGCAAAATTCAAATCGTAAGATTTGAAAGCACAAAACTTGCCGTTTGAAAATTTAT
>CAYJBU010000271.1:0-2551 GCA_964368155.1 uncultured Eubacteriales bacterium
CCTGTGTTTATCGGGTCTTTCTGAGTTTAGTCCAATTATTACACATTCATCTTTACAAATCCCTTTTGGGTCAATAACATCTGTGAATTTCATGTTTACTGACAATCTTAATCGTGATTTTTGAATAACAATATCAACGAAGTTTGTATCAGCCTTATATGCTATATATAGCTTTTTGTATGGAAAAGTTTCAGAAGCTTTATGCCTAACAGATGACGATACATTTGAAAGTTTTTATAATAATTATGATTTATCTCTAACTTATTCTTCTGAGTTCGACTTGTTAAGAACAAAATATTATAGAGAAGAAGAGTATACAGTGATTGAAGCAGACCCTGTTGCTGTTTATACTTCAGATGAGACAAAAGATATTAATCAAATTAAAGCGGACATTATTCCATATCTAGAGAGTACAAGAGCTCAATTTGTCACAGGCGAGTTGAATTTTGAAGGAGATTGGGATAACTATATTAATACATTAAATAATATGGGTCTTGAAGATTTAATGGCATTAGAGCAAGCAGCATTAGATAGAACATTAGGTTCTTAATCAATACTGTTATAAGATGAATTTTTAATTTATTCACAACATTTTAATTTTATAGGTAGAAATGTTGTGAATAAAATTTTATCTATCGTTATTGCTTCATCAATTAAACAGTAGACAATAATTGACAAGGTAGTTTGGCTGGAAGTTTCATGAAAGGAGTGTATTCCAGGCTCTGTGCATTGAATATGGTTCATTGACTACGAAATACAGCAAATTATCTTTCAGAGTATCTGGTGTTTAGTTGGGAAAACAATATAGTAAAATAGTTAGGAGAACTTTTATGGTAAAATCACAGAGTATATCAGTTAATATCGTAAAGAAAAAAACGTTTTTCAAAAAATGCTCGAGTCATGGCAATTATATGTTATGGTTATTCCCACAATAATATATTTTGTGTTGTTTCACTACAAACCGATGTATGGTATTATAATTGCGTTTAAAGACTTTAATATGAGAAAAGGTATTTTCGGCAGTGAATGGATAGGCTTTGAAAATTTTGAAAGATTATTTTCATCTCACTGGTTTCCTGTAATACTATCAAACACTTTAACGTTAAGCCTGTTAAGCTTAGTAATTGGATTTCCAATTCCGATAATACTAGCGATAATGGTAAACGAGATGAAAAGCAAAAGACGCAAACATCTCTTTCAAACAGTTTCTTATGCGCCTCACTTCATTTCAACAGTGGTTGTGTGTGGTATGATTACAATGTTTTTAAGCCCGTCCTCAGGAATAATCAACTCTATAATTCAAGGACTTGGGGGAGAACCGATATTTTTCATGCAAGAAGGCGAGATGTTTAAGTGGATTTACGTAATCAGTGGAATTTGGGAAAGTACTGGTTGGGGAGCTATAATTTATTTTGCTGCGCTGTCTGGTGTAGACCAATCTTTACTTGAAGCTGCACAAGTCGACGGAGCAAGCAGGCTTCAAAGAATTTGGCATATAATTATTCCAGTTCTTGTTCCGACAATGATAACTTTGTTTATTTTACGTTGCGGACAATTGTTAAATGTAGGCCACGAAAAAGTATTTTTACTACAAAACGACGTCACTCTTGATTATTCAGAAGTTATATCGACTTTTGTATACAAAGTAGGATTAGTTCAAAACGACTTCTCTTTTTCAACTGCTACAGGTTTATTTAATTCAGTGGTTAACTCAACGATATTAATTGTGGCAAATAAATTAGCTAAGAAATTTAACGGCAATAGTTTATGGTAAGAAAAAATATAGTAAAAATGGTGATGAAATGATTAACAATAAAAAGGTAAGAGTTAAAAGTACTGTTAAAGTCACGGGTGCTGATAGGGCGTTTGAAATAGTAAACAGTACATTGTTAGTAATAATATTTTGCTTGACAATATATCCGTTGATATATGTATTTAGCGCATCTTTTAGTGCGCCACAAGCAGTGGCTTCCGGTGAAATGTGGTTATATCCAGTGGGGTTTTCGTTGGACGGGTATCAATATATTCTTGAGTTCCAAGATATTTGGATGGGGTATCGAAATACTATATTTTATACTGTAGTTGGCACTTCGTTAAATCTTTTGTTTACAATACCTTGTGCATATGCGTTATCAAGAAAAGAATTAATTGGGCGCAATTTTATTATGGGAATGTTTATTGTAACTATGTACATAAGCGGAGGACTTATTCCAAGCTATTTGAACATGGATTCCTTTGAATTAGTAAACACTCCTTTTGCTCTTTTAATCGGAGGATTGGTTTCTACATTTAATTTAATTATTGCAAGAACTTTTATGGTGAATTCAATTCCGGGTGAAATAGTAGAGGCAGCCAAAATAGATGGTTGTAATGACTTTTCAGTATTTTTGAGAATGATATTACCTTTATCAAGTCCAATTATCGTTGTAATGGGATTGTATTATGGTATTTCACACTGGAATAGTTACTTTCAAGCGTTAATTTACATTACTGACAGAGAATTATATCCGTTGCAGATGTTTTTGAGAGAAATTTTGATTCAAGGCGAAAT
>CAYJBU010000272.1:0-2532 GCA_964368155.1 uncultured Eubacteriales bacterium
GGGCGGTTACCCATGTTTTTGTTGACGACCCTACAAAGGGGTATGGAATTTTTATTGAGAATATGCTTGAGAGTGCGGAAAATATAGCAGAATAATAGTAGGGGCGAGTTTTGCTTGTCCGAATAATAAATAAAAGTGTTAGTCCTGGGCTAACTCGTAGAGTTAGCTTATTGTCTCGAAAACCACTGAGATATAATAGGACTAACATTTTTTTGTTGACTATAATAATTTCTCATAGTATAATTAGTTATACAAGTTATACAAGTTATACAAGTTATATAAGTTATACTAATTATACATGTGAAACTAAAGGAGGTTGGAATGGGAAGTAAAGAACGTGATGGAAGATTTATGAGTTCCGTTAAAGTTGGTGCAAAGGGACAAATTGTAATACCGAAAGAAGTTCGAGATATGTTTGATATATCTTCTGGAGATACACTGCTTCTAGTAGCTGATACAGAAAAAGGGATAGCAGTTCATAAATATGAGGTATTTAGCGAAATTGCTGATGCGATATTTGACGGGAGGGCAAAAGAAATTTATCCTGAAAAAGAGGAAAGTGATTCATTGATTTTTGCAAGTGCAATTAAAGAGGTTGGGGATGAGCCATAATATCTGAAATCAAAACCATAAAACATTCAAAAGTTTAAAAAAGTAGAAATTTTTAAATACTCATTATTTAGATGAAGTAGAAGCAGATTCTAAATGGGAAACAGGAAATGAATTTCCTAATATATAATTATCACTACCATATTGTGTGAAGAACTTAATGTATCAGTATGTGCCTTACAAGGATTTGACAAAAGTTCTTAAATTTTCTACAATTTTGAGATCACATAGTTAGCTGATGATAACTATGTGGTTGCTGGCTAATATCTTACATTGCCAGTTTCATTATACTGTCATACATTAAATGAAATTTTAGACCACTAACCATAATGTTTGCTTAAGGAAAATAAGATGAAGAAGATTAAAGAAAAAGAACTTATAGAGATTATGATAAAACTATATAATAAAAAGAAGTTGAGGCAAAAACAGCTAACAAAAGAAATGCAAGAACTACTCGAGTATTCTTACTTACGTATAGAAAATTGTCCACATCAAAAGAAAAATATTAATGGCGAAAAACCATTTTGCTCTTGTTGTACGATACAGTGCTACAAGGCTGATATGAAACAAAGCATGGTAGAAGTGATGAAATTTTCAGGGCCGAGATTGATTTTTTCACACCCAATAGTATCAATAGACCATTTGCATAAAACACTAAAATTCAAAAAACAACAAAAAAGCGAGGTTAAAAATGATAGATAAAAAATTAATGGCACTGCTTGGAGAAAAGAAAAAGCTTGTGTTTGTTATAACAATGTTAAATGTTGTCGGAATGATTGCGAGTGTATCAACAACTGCAATGTTTTGTTATGTTATTAGTTTAGCACTAAAAAAAGAGGACGATATCTTAGCATACTTGCCTTTAATATTGGGAATTTTAGCTTGTATAGCAATAAAAGCATTTTGCACTATAAAAATTAAAAAACTGAAAATCGTGATTGGTGCATATGTAAAGCTAACATTCAGGGAAAAGATAACTAATAAAATGTACGATTTGGGCATAAATGGAAATAAAATTAAAAATGCCGAGCTAACACAAATGTCGATTGAGGGAGTAGAACAGCTTGACTTGTATTTTACAAGCTATATTCCTCAATTTATGTATGCAATGATAGCACCGATAATATTATTTACTATATGTGCTACGTTAGAATGGAAGACCTCGTTAGTGCTTATTGGATGCTTGCCACTTATACCATTATCAATAATAGCAGTTTCTAAATATGCAAAAAGAGTGTTTGCGAAATATTGGGGAAAATACACCAAAATGGGTGACGGTTTTTTGGACAGTATAAGCGGAATGAAAGAGTTAAAAATTTTTGCTTATGATAATAAAAAGCAAGCTGAATTAGCACAAAAAGCTGAAGATTTTAGAGTAATAACGATGAAAGTACTTGTAATGCAACTAGCAAGCATAGTTATTATGGATTTAGTGGCTTTTGGTGGTGCTGCTGTTGCAATAGTAGTGTCATTATTGAGTGTGAATAGTGGAGATATTTTGCCGATACAAGCTTTGTTTTTGATACTTATTTCTGCTGAATTTTTCTTACCTATGAAAGCACTTGGCAGTGCATTCCACGTAGCAATGAACGGTGCGACAGCTGGAAAGAGAATGCTCAATTTTTTAGATTTAAAGCCGGAGCAATGGGGAGAAAAAGAACTTGAAGATGTGAGCAGTGTAGAGCTAAAAGATTTAACATTTTCGTACATAGAAGACAAAATTGTACTTAACAATATCAATTTATCCTTGAAAAAAGGAATGAATGGTGTTGTCGGAGAATCAGGAAGCGGAAAAAGCACAATTGCAAGTTTGATAATTGGCGGTCTTGAAGTGGATAGCGGAAAATTGCTATACAATGGAACTGATATAAAGGAATTTAGCAAAAGAAGTGTATACGATAAAATAGCTGTTGTAAGTGCAAA
>CAYJBU010000273.1:0-2526 GCA_964368155.1 uncultured Eubacteriales bacterium
GTCGCAATAGAGCAACTATTACTCCCTCCTCCGCCTTGTTAAACAAAATTTTACCATTGCTGTCTTTGTACGTTTTTGTATTGGTTCGACTATAACTGTGGTGTAATGAGCAGTCCTAATAATTTTTATAGCCACTGGTAACTGATACTAAACAAATTAGGATTGGTTCTAGTGGCTATAAAAATGTATGCGATAAAACTATTTAAAGTGTAATGAAAAAATAGCATAGATTTTAAATTAAGTCTATCTTTTAGTTTAAGTTTGAAGTATAATGAACTTATGTATTTTTATGTGAATTGTCAGGAGGAATAGAAAATGCCAAAAATTTTACTAATCTGTGGGAAAATATGTAGTGGAAAAACTACTTATACAAAAAAACTCATTAAAAAGATTAAAGCAGTGCATTTATCTGCTGATGAAATTAGTCTGGCAATTTTCGGTGGACATATTGGAGAAGCTCATGCAGAAGTAGTAGGGAAAATTATTAGCTATATTTTTGATAAATCTATTGAATTATATAATACTGGATTTAACGTTGTTATCGATACAGGATTTTGGCAAAAAGCAGACCGTGATGAAGCAAATACCTTTTATAAAAAGCACAGTATTATACCAGAGTGGCACTACATAGATGTTAGTGATGATTTATGGCGACAAAATATATTAAAACGAAACCAAGATATTGAAAACAATGAAGCTGTCGATTATACAATTGATGATAACACAATGAACTTCTTTTTGAGGTTTTGGGAAACACCAACCAAAGATGAAATTGATGTTTGGCACATTTTGAAGAAAGGATAAAATGACTATGAAACTATATCTATTTAGAGGTAAAGCAGCAACGGGAAAAACACTTTTTACTAACGCTTTAAGTAACAAGCTAAATATTTCTGTTCTAAGAAAAGATGATATTTTCGATAGTGTATCGCAGCATATTAGTGACAATGCTCCAAATAACTGTATTTCATATGATTTACTTGCAAAACAAATTCAAACAAATATAGATAACGATGTAGATTTAATAGTTGACGTGGGGCTATCTAATATAAAATCGCTATCTGTGTTTTTAAAGAAAATTGATTTGAAAACTGCTACCTTAGTAAAGTTTTATTGTGATTGTTCTAACAATGATATTTGGACAAAGCGTCTTGAGGAAAGACTGAAAAAACCACATCCAAATCAATTTTATACATCTATAAAAGAGCTAATTGACTATTATGACACGAATGATGTAAGAGCACTTGATGATGAAATTTTGATAGATAGTGCTAATGATTTAAGTGAAATAATTGCGTTAATTATGAAAGGGATAACACGATGAAACTTATATTTTTAATAGGGAATGCAGCAGTTGGAAAAATGACGGTTGGACAAGAGCTTATGAAAATTACAGAATTAAGGCTTTTTCACAATCACATGATGATAGAGCCTGTGATTGAAATTCTCGGTAGATTTAACGGAAAAGCTACCAACAGACTTCGTGAAGTTATATTTGAAGAATTTGCTGAAACTGATAATTATGGAATGATTTTTACATATATGTGGGCATTTGATATGCAGTCCGATTGGGATTATATTGAGCATGTCAAAAATATTTTTAAAGAGCGAAATGAATTAACAGAGTTCTACTATGTGGAACTTGTCACTTCAAAAGAAATCCGGATGGAGCGAAATGTAACTGAAAACAGGCTAAAGCATAAGTGGACAAAACGCAATATCGAGGAGAGTAACAAAAGACTTATTAATGATGATAGTAGGGCGAGATTAGAGAGTTATGAGGGAGAAATTACATTCCCCAATTACATTAAAATTGATAATTCGAATGTTGAACCAAAAGATGTTGCAGAGCAGATTAAGGAGTGGTTTAGCTTGTAGGAGAGATAAAAATGAATATTATACCAACAATTAAAGAAAACAACATTATCTTACGCAAAATTAAGCCCTCGGACATTGACGATAGACAAAAGATAGGCAGACATAGAGAGTTTGTACATATGTGTGGAGGTGAAGATTTTGAGGGGGTGCAGTACCCAAATAGAGAAACTTGGGAAAAGTGGTACGAAAACACGGCTACAGACCCATATAATTGGATAATTGAAGTTGACGGAAAATGTATAGGAACTGCAGGGTTTCACCATATAAATAATAACGATAACTGCGCTACATATAGAATTGGTATTTTTGATACCAAATGTCACTCAAAAGGTATGGGAACAGTGGTGACAAAGCTACTTATAAAATATGCCTTTGAAGTGATGAAATGGCATAGGGTAGATTTGAAGGTTTTAAGCTACAATATAAGAGGAATTAACTGCTATAAAAAATGTGGGTTTAAAATTGATGGAATACTGCGAGAAAATGCATTTATAGATGGTAAATATCACTCAGATATTGTTATGAGTATACTAGATTATGAGTATTTGGGGGAAGAGTAAAATGCCGGGTTCAATGATACATTTAATGCTTGCAAGAGAGGTAAATCCAAAAGGTAGTGATTTATTTTATCTTGGAAATATTGCTCCT
>CAYJBU010000274.1:0-2511 GCA_964368155.1 uncultured Eubacteriales bacterium
GAAGTAGAAGAAATGAAAAAAAATCCAAATATGTATCGTTCTTATACAAATGTGGATACGATGATGGAGGATTTGCTTAAATGATTTATGAAGTGAAACCTACCACAAAGTTTGCAAAAGACCTAAAGAAAATAAAGAAACGTGGGTATGATATTTCGCTTCTGACAGACATCATCAAACAGTTAGCAAGTGGAGAAACCTTGCCACAAAAGAATAAGGACCATTCCTTAACAGGCAATTTTGGACATTTGCGTGAATGTCACATTACCCCGGATTGGTTACTCGTCTATGAAAAATCGGAGAAAACTTTGATTTTATATTTGACAAGAACTGGTTCTCACAGCGATTTATATTAACAAGGACAGTGCTTAGAAATGTAGCAAAGTGACTTGATATGGAGGAAATATGTGAGTTCAAACCCTCTTTTAAAATAAGATGATATCCAAACCTGTTACACCTTCCAGTCGAGAATGCTCTTCACCCCATTTCGCTCTTAGTTTTTACTAAGGGCGAATTTTTATGCTCGAATTTGAGCAAGTCCTATATTAACAATCGCACTCTATTGTGTGATACATCAGGATGCTATACACAATAAGTGTTGAAAATGATCTTTTTGGGGGTGTTTTCAGCACTTTTCTTCTTGTTTTAATATAAGCGAAACTTTCAGGTGTGTTTTTAAATGCAAACGTAAGTTTGCGATGATGCCATTTGTGTTTTAGAGTGTTTGAACTCGGTCGGGAGGCTCCGACAGACTAATTATCAAGAAAGATTACCGAAAATTCATACTATACAGTATTATTTATTAGTGTTTTTTCATATTTGCAGTATTGTATGATTTATGTTGCATTTATAGCTACAATGCATTTGAATAAATAGCACATAATCAGAAATTCAATTGAACTGTTTTAAGAAATTAGCACGTTTTGTGCAAGTTTTAATTTTTTAATCTCATTTTTTTATTGATTAATAAAAACCATGCAAATCAACTAAAGTTCTGATATAATTATTTAGATATACATAATTTTATTTTATGGTAAAAGTGAGGTATTTACTTAATGAAAATTGCAGTTGCTGGGTTGGGTTATGTTGGATTATCCATTGCAGTTTTACTTTCACAATGTCACGATGTTGTAGCTATTGATATTGTAAAAGAAAAAGTAGATTTGATAAATAGAAAATCGTCGCCTATACAAGATGAATATATAGAAAAGTTTTTGACTGAAAAAAAACTTAACTTGACTGCTACAATTAGTGAAGAAGAAGCATATTCGGACGCTGAAATTGTAGTAATTGCTACTCCTACAAATTATGACAGTGATAAAAACTTTTTTGACACCAGCTCAATCGAGAGTGTGATTTCTACTGTAACGAAGATTAACTCTAATGCTATTATGGTGATTAAGTCTACAATACCTGTAGGTTATACAGAAAGCATAAGAAATAAAACAGGCTGTAAAAATATATTATTTAGCCCTGAATTTTTAAGAGAAAGTAAGGCTTTATACGATAATTTGCATCCGTCAAGGGTAATTGTAGGAACAGATTTAAAAGATATAGAGCTTACAAAAAAAGCAGAATTTTTTGCACAATTGCTAGTGGATTGTGCTGTTAAAGAAAATATAGAAACATTGATAATGGGCTTCACAGAAGCGGAAGCAGTTAAGCTTTTTTCTAACACATATCTTGCACTTAGAGTAGCTTATTTTAACGAGCTTGATACTTACGCCGAAGATAAAGGCTTAAACTCTGCACAAATTATTAAAGGAGTAAGCCTTGACCCAAGAATCGGAGACTATTATAACAATCCAAGTTTTGGCTATGGTGGCTATTGCTTACCTAAAGACACAAAACAACTATTAGCAAATTATCAAGATGTACCGCAAAATATGATAGAAGCTATTGTTGAAAGTAATAGAACTCGAAAAGATTTTATAGCAGATAAAGTACTAAAACTAGCCGGTTATGATGGATATGAAGAAGATGCATCTCTTAGCAAAAGCAAGATGACTCCACCGGTAATAGGCGTGTACAGACTTACAATGAAGTCAAACAGCGATAACTTTAGACAAAGTTCTATTCAAGGCATTATGAAAAGAATTAAAGCTAAAGGAGCCACAGTTATAATTTACGAGCCACATTTAGAAAATGGTTCCATGTTTTTTGGTAGCGAAGTTGTAAATGATGTTGAAAAATTTAAAGAAATGTGCAATGCCGTAGTGGCTAATAGATACGAGCCAATTCTTGACAGTATTATAGATAAAGTTTATACTAGGGATGTATTTAGAAGAGATTGAGGTAGCTAGTTTGAACAAAAAAAGAGACTTTTAATTTATGCGCACTACTATATTCCAGACACTGCCTCTACAGGGCAGATACTGAAAGAACTTTCTGAAGGGCTTCTTAATACCTTTGATGTAACTGTAATTTGTGTAGTGCCAAGCTATCTTGGAAAAGTAGAGGACAAGTATAAGATAAAAAAGTATTACCACGAAAATATCGGTGGTGTAAATG
>CAYJBU010000275.1:0-2497 GCA_964368155.1 uncultured Eubacteriales bacterium
AACAAACGCTTTGCGTTTGTTCTGAATAACTTGTTATTCAGTAGGCTTTAATTATTATAGTATCAAAGAAATTGATTAGGGTAACCTCACGATTACCCATAATCCGTATAAAAAATTATCTTTGCACGCGTCCGCTTGCATTCCCAGCTGCTAATTTTTCTACTTCGTCAACACTCATAAAGTTAAAATCACCTTCGATAGAATGTTTTAACGCAGAAGCAGCAACTGCAAATTCAACACTTTCCTGAGTAGATTTACCATTCAATTGTGAGTAGATTAAACCAGCACCAAAACTGTCTCCTCCGCCCACTCTGTCAATGATACGCAAATGATAAACTTTGCTAAAGCAATAGTTATCTTCTGCAACGTCATAAAGCATTGCACTCCAGTCGTTATCAGAAGCACTTATACTCTCTCTTAGAGTAATTGCAACTTTTTCAAATTTAAAAGTATCTGCAAGTTGTTTAGCAACACTTTTATATCCCTCTTTGTTTAGTTCACCAGCTGTGATATCTGTATTTTCAGCTTCAATTCCAAAAACATCTTTCGCATCTTCTTCGTTAGAAATACAAACATCAACATATTCGCATATTTTACTCATAGCAATTTTCGCTTCAGCACGAGTCCAAAGTTTTCCTCTGTAGTTAAGGTCACAACTAATTTTCGCACCGGCTTTTTTAGCCGCTTTGCAAGCTTCAATACACAAATTAACACAGTTTTCTCCCAAAGCAGGAGTAATTCCTGTGAAGTGGAACCAATCCACTCCGTCAAAAATTTCTTCCCAGTTAAAATCTGTCGAAGCCGCCTCAGCGATTGCAGTGTGTGCTCTGTCATATATGCATACACTTCCTCTTTGCGAAGCGCCTTTTTCAAGAAAATATATTCCAAGTCTGTCGCCGCCACGAACCATTTTTTCAGTGCCAACGCCATATTTTCTTAAACTATTCACAGCCATTTGACCAATTGAATGTTTTGGCACTTTTGTAACAAAATCAACTTTTGCTCCGTAATTTGCAAGCGATACAGCTACATTAGCCTCGCCTCCACCAAAAGTTGCTTCAAAGCTGTCTGCCTGTACAAAACGCAAATAATCAAACGGTTGCAAACGCAACATTATTTCTCCAAAAGTAACTACTTTCATGTTATAACTCCATTCTGCCTCTTCTAAAGCATAATATTTTTTAATCACAAATAGACTATTTCATATAAATTATATAATTCTAAAAAAGCATTATTTCTGTAACAAGTGAATTGCAAAACCAGCGATTTCATCTTTGAAATACACAGCAACGCCGTTGTATGTATCTTCAATGAACTCAAACCCATGATTTTTGAAATATGCCATTGCACGAGTGATAGTATTAGTTTTGATTGCAATATGTCCATTTTTTCCAAGATATTGCTTTTTCATGATTTCAATACCTTTATTGCCAACAAACACACTGCTGTTGCCTTCTTTAATATCCAAACCAAACATTAACTCAAACATTTTTGCAGCTTTCATTGCTTCTTCTTGATTTTCAGTGTTAATTCCAATATGACCAACTTCAAAACCAAGCATATTTGTAACAGCTTCTTTTGTAAGTCTAGTGATTTCATCCCAGTTTCCACTGTTGATTAAATCTGCTTTTACCATCCATGTTCCACCACAAGCAACAATTTTATCAAAAGAAAGGTAGTCCATTAAATTGTTAGCATTAACGCCACCGGTCGGCATCCATCTTAATTTTGTATATGGTCCAGCAACTGCTTTAAGCATTGCAACTCCACCATTTTGTTCTGCTGGGAAAAATTTAACGCAATCTAAGCCTAAACTCATAGCTTGTTCCATTTCACCAGGTGTAGAAGTACCAGGCATAAAGTTAATACCTTTATCCAAAGCGTATTTAGTAATCTCAGGATTAAACCCAGGGCTTACCATGAATTGACAACCAGCTGCATGAGCTCTGTCAACTTGATCTTTTGTTAAAACTGTTCCTGCTCCAACGAGCATTTCAGGAACTTCTTTTACAATTCTTTTGATTGACTCTTCAGCAGCGTCAGTTCTAAAAGTAATCTCTGCAACAGGTAATCCTCCTGCTACTAATGCTTTTGCAAGCGGAACAGCATTTTCAACGTCATTAATTGCTATGACAGGAACAATTCCGAGGTCATAAATTTTTTGTAAAATATCACTCATCATTCTAACTCCTTACTATTTTTTTCATGCGTAATAAAACGCAAAACCTAAAAAACAAATCACTTTTATTATAGCAAACTATTACGATAATTTCAATACATAATTTTCTTTTTTATTTATTATTTATTTATTTTTAAAAACACAGAAGCCTGCCGAAAGTTCACAGCAGGCTCATTTTAAATGAAAAGAAACTATTCTATTTTTCTACTATATACATTATTTGATTAATCAAATCACTAGCTCTTTTCATCGTGTGTGCTTGTAAATTAACTAACATTTGGTTATCGCTTGCAATCATAATAATGGTTGCTTCTCCTG
>CAYJBU010000276.1:0-2495 GCA_964368155.1 uncultured Eubacteriales bacterium
TTTACAACAAACGCCTTGCGTTTGTACTGAATAACGTGTTATTCAGTATGCTTTACTTATACGAAAAGTGTCAAGGGTTTTAACCTCGACACTTTTTTTGTATTATCGATGTGCTAAAGCATTATATAGTCAAACCAATACAAAACCCAAACAGACCAGCAGGTAAAAATCCGTTTAACTGCGTTGTCGTCAGTCGCAATAGAGCAACTATTACTCCCTCCTCCGCCTTGTTAAACAAAATTTTACCTTTGCTGTCTTTGTACGTTTTTTGTATTGGTTCGACTATAATTGTTACTTTTGCACGTGTATAAATTTATATAATAGGCGTAAATTCATCTTTTAAAAGAGAATATCTCATTGTATCGCTCATGTTTCTACCAAATTTTCTCAAAGTTCCTTCAAAGACAAATCCTGTGTTTTGCATAGCATTTTTAAGCACATCGTCTTCACAGGCAGAATAAGCACAAGCAACTAAAATGCCAAGTTCGTTAAAAGCATAATCAAGAATTAGCGAATGTGCTTCTGTAGACAATTCTACATTGTTGTACTCATCACAAATATGAACTTCCAATTCGCTATATCCTTTATATCTGCCTATGTCTACTACCCCCACTACACCTATGATTGTGCTTGTTTCTTTTGAAACAAGAGGATACAATTCTCTGTACTCTTTCCATATTTTAATGATATCTAAGCTATCGTTTACTGTCTTAAAGTTTAAGTAGCTTATAAATTGCTTGTTTTTTTCTTTCAATTCAAATAAATCAATTGCATCACTTTCAGACCATTCACGAATAATAAAATGTTTTGACTCTATTGTTTTCATGGTATTACCTCCAATATTTAACAAATAATCGACAGTAACATGAAAATGTTTTGCTAAAATCGGTAGCATTAATTGAAAAATACTATACCGAAAAACGATAGTTGATTATACATGAATGATATGTTAAAATTGGTTTATATGTATAAGCTGTTTTTTTGCTAATAACGAGTATTGAATTTTATATTCATATAATTTTTAAAGTAAGTTTAAGTTTTGTGCTATAATATAGTATAGAAGTGGAAGTTATGAGTGTTCTTAGCGTCCTTAAATCACACTAAGAGAAAGAATGGTTGGAATATGAGAATATTACTATGTGAAGATGAAAAAGAGCTTTCTAATGCTCTTGTTAAAATATTAAAACACTATAATTATTCTGTAGATGCAGTTTTTGACGGTGAAGAAGCACTCGAGTTTTTAGACGCAGAAAACTATGATGCAGTGATTTTAGATATAATGATGCCAAAGGTGGACGGGCTCACCGTTCTAAAAAAAGTAAGAGAAAAAGGAAATCTAATTCCAACTATTATGCTCACTGCAAAATCGCAAGTAGATGACAAGGTCACAGGTCTTGATTTGGGTGCAAATGATTATCTTACAAAACCATTTGAAACGAAGGAATTGCTTGCAAGACTTCGTGCAATTACTAGAACGGTGAGCGATAGCAGTTCATCTGTTTTAAAAGTTGGTGATGTGAGCTTAAACCGAAAAACTTTTGATTTATATACTGATAAAAAGTCATTTAAACTTGCAAGTAAAGAGTTTCAAATGATGGAAATGCTGATGATAAATAAAGATCATATAATCCCTACTGAGCGTTTTATGGAAAAAATTTGGGGATATGATAGCGATGCAGAAATTAATGTGGTATGGGTTTATATTTCATATCTTAGAAAAAAACTGACATTGCTTGAAAGTGATGTAAAAATAAAAGCTACTAGAAACACAGGCTATTCGTTGGAAAAGTAGTTTGAGATAAAATTCAAACTGGAAAATTATTAAATATTGCTCTTATCATTCCTTTTGCTTCGCGTGATAAGAGAGTGAGTTTATATGTATTTATGCTAATGGAGGAATGGAGCGTTGATATGCTAAAAAAATTACAACGAAAGTTTGTTTTGCTTACAACTATAATAAGTGTAGTAGTAATGTTGCTTATTGCTGTTTCAATAAATGTAGCAAATTATTTTTCCTTAATGGGGAGCGCGGATAGAATTTTAGATTTGCTTTTAAAAGGCGAGTTAAAAATGGGAGAGCCAATGAGTGGTCGAGAGCCATTCCCAAAAGAGCTTGCTTTTACCACTAGATTTTTTACCGTACGTTCAAATGCAAATGACGAAATTTTTCATATCGATACAAGGGATATTAGCTCTGTTTCTGCAGAAGAAGCGACACAATATGCTTCTCTTGTAAATCAAATTGGAGGTAGCACAGGAACTATTGATAATTTTAGATATATAAAATCTGAAAATCAGATGGGATATACCTATATTTTTCTTGATATAGAAGCCGATATAATAAGCTTTGAAACTTATATGTACTATTCTGTGATTATTTTTATATCTGCTATTGTTTCTATATTTATTTTATCTGTGCTATTATCAAAAAAAGCTGTTGCACCTATTGCAGATAGTTATGAAAGACAAAAAGGTTTTATAACAAATGTTAGCCA
>CAYJBU010000277.1:0-2489 GCA_964368155.1 uncultured Eubacteriales bacterium
CAAGTTGTTCAGCAGGTATTAATTACTTAATAAGCATTTTTTTAACTAGCTCATCTGGAATTAATTTAAAAATTGATTAATCAATTTATTATCATAAAAACATAAAAAGAAACCATGCGATTCAATCACATGGTTTCTTTTGTTATCCTCATTAATAAAATGAGAATTATTAGCACTAAAATTATTTAAGCTCGACTTCTGCGCCTGCTTCTTCAAGTTTAGCTTTGATTGCTTCTGCATCGTCTTTTGAAGCTGCTTCTTTAACAGTTTTTGGAGCTTCGTCAACAATTGCTTTTGATTCTTTAAGTCCAAGACCTGTGATTTCTTTAACAACTTTGATAACAGCAATTTTGTTGCCGCCAGCTGCTTTAAGAACAACGTCGAAGTCTGTTTTCTCTTCTGCTGCTGCAGCAGGAGCTGCGCCAGCCATCATTACAGGAGCAGCAGCGGAAACACCGAACTCCTCTTCGATTGCTTTAACTAATTCGTTTAACTCTAAAACTGTTAGAGCTTTAATGTCTTCGATAAATTTTGCGATATCAGCCATGATAAATATCCTCCTAAAAATTTGTAAATTTTAATATTATGCGGTTTCTTCTGTAGTTTCTGTATCTTTCTCTGCGATTGCATTAAGCGCAACTGCAAGTCCTCTTGGTCCTGATGTAAGAACGCTGAGTAACATTTGTAGCAAGCCTTCTTTGTTTGGCATTGTTGCAAGAGCATCTACTTCTGCAACAGTAAGAACTTTTTCATCCATAAAACCAGATTTTATAGTGAAAGCTCCATTAGATGTTTTCGCGTATTCGCTGATAACTTTAGCTGGCGCAAGAGCATCGTCCTTTGAAAGAGCGATAGCTGTAGTACCTTCTAAAACTTCACTAATACTTTCGAAATTAGTATCTGCAATAGCACGTCTGAGGATTGTATTTTTAATAACACTATACTCAACGCCTGCTTCACGCAAATTTTTTCTAAGTTTTGTATCTTGCTCAGCATTGATACCTTTGTAATCAACGATAACACCGGCAACGCTAGCTTGAATTTTTGCTTTAATCTCAGCAACTGCTTGTTCTTTTGCTTCTAAAACACTTTTACTTGGCAATATATTCACCTCGCTTAAATAAAATTAAAATGCCTTTCCCGTTTCCGAGAAAGGCACAATTATAACAATAATAAATTAAAGTTTTATGCGCTTTACCTCGGCAGGTGGGAGTCCCTTTAAGCCTTTCGGCACCTGCTGTCTGCGGACAGCTTAAATATTATAACACACTATCGACTTAATGTCAATAGATTAACCCACTTTGTTTGGGTTAATTCTAACACCAGGGCCCATTGTAGCACTGACAACGCATGATTTCACGTATTGTCCTTTTGCTGCAGCAGGTTTTGCTTTAATAACAGCACCCAAAAGTGTTTCGAAGTTTTTGTTTAGTTTTTCCACGCCAAAGCTAACTTTACCGATTGGGCAGTGGATAATATTTGTTTTATCAAGACGATACTCGATTTTACCAGCTTTTGCTTCTTGAATAGCTTTTGCTATATCAGGAGAAACAGTACCAGCTTTAGGGTTAGGCATAAGGCCTCTTGGTCCTAAAAGTTTACCGAGTCTACCAACTTGACCCATCATATCAGGGGTTGTGATAAGCACATCAAAATCAAGCCAGTTTTCTGATTGAATTTTTTGTACCATTTCTGCACCACCAACAAAATCAGCGCCAGCTTCTTTAGCTGCTTCAATTTTGTCTTCTTTACAGATTGCTAAGATTTTTATAGTTTTACCTGTACCGTGTGGCAATACAATAGCGCCACGAACTTGTTGATCAGCGTGACGACCGTCAACACCGAGCTTTACATGAACTTCCACTGTTTCATCGAATTTTGCAGTGGCGGTTTTAATGCAAAGGTCAAGAGCTTCGTCGGTATCATAAAACTTTGCTCTGTCAACGAGTTTTGTACTGTCGACATATTTTTTACCGTGTTTCATTAAATTATCCTCCTAGAGTGGTAAATATCGGAAGTTTTCCTCCCACCCGGGTTATTTTAGTCTACGACTTCAATACCCATGCTTCTTGCTGTACCTGCTATCATGCTCATTGCTGATTCAACGCTAGAAGCGTTTAAATCCGGCATTTTTTGCTCGGCAATTTTTTGTACTTGTTCTTTTGTAATTTTTGCAACTTTTGTTTTATTCGGTACACCCGAACCGCTCTCAATACCACAAGCTTTTTTAATTAAGATTGCAGCTGGCGGAGTCTTTGTTACAAAAGAGAATGAACGGTCTGCATAAACCGTAATAACAACAGGAATAATTAATCCTATGTCATTTTTTGTACGCTCATTAAATTCTTTAGTGAACGACATAATGTTAACACCGTGTTGACCAAGAGCTGGACCAACAGGTGGTGCCGGGGTAGCTTTACCGGCAGGTATTTGAAGCTTAATAAAGCCCGTAACCTTTTGAGCCATTTTTTTGCACCTCCAAAATTCGT
>CAYJBU010000278.1:0-2481 GCA_964368155.1 uncultured Eubacteriales bacterium
GTATTTTCTAATATTTATTACTTTAATTTTATACTTGCTAAGTGCTATAAAGTCGTCAATCATGTTTTTAAGATTTTCGTCTTCATCGGCACAGTTAGTCAGTAAAACAATTTTTTTATCATCGGTTTTAATGCATGGAGTAAACTGCTTTTGGTATATAGATTTTTCAGAAATTGATTTTCTCTCTTTTGTTTTAAAATTACTACATTCAACATCAAATAACAATTTTTGAAAGAACATATCAGCTTGCCTGCGTCCTTTTACTGATAATAAATCGTCCATGTCAGCAGATAAACCATCAAGATAAAATGAAGAAAAATCATAACAAATCTCTTCTATGAATTTATGCGCAGTGACATCATAAAAATGTTTAGAAGTAGATAGTTGTGTTGTGATTTTTCCAGTTAAATCAACTGAATTTTCCTTCATTAACTCTATAAACCTGTGTAGCTGATATGGAACTATAAAAGTGTAGACGGGGTAAGCAAAAATTATTAACTCAGCTTTTTCAAAAGCTTTAATAGCTGAAGAAAAATCTTTTTCGAAGAGTTTTATTTTTTGACCTACATGCAGTACATCGAATTTATGAGAGGGAAATCGCCTTTCAAAATATAGTGCAGTTTGTAGAGTTAAGCTGTTTTTTCCTTTTGGACTTCCATTCAAAACTAAAATATTCATTATTATAGCCATACCTTTCGCAATAAGTTGTGATATTTGGGTCTGCTTCAAAAATATGAATATGCATTAATCAAATTACAGACAGAAGAACCAAAAGCACAATAAAATTTGTTTAAAGTTATATACATAATAACTAAATGTATATATCAATAATCGTCATCCGCAAGTCTTTTTTCCAATGCTTCTCGAACTGTTTTGATAACTTTTAGTCTAGCAAATTTTTTGTCATTTCCTTCGACTATAACCCACGGAGCATACTCGGTAGAAGTTTTACTTATCATTTCATCAATTGCTGATTCATATAAGTCCCATTTCTCCCTATTTCGCCAATCGTCATCAGTAATTTTATACTGCTTGCTTGGTGTCATTTGACGCGCTTCAAAACGCTCTAATTGAGTTTGTTTATCTATGTGAATCCAGAATTTTATAATAATTGCGCCCCAGTCTGCAAGTTCTTTTTCGAATTCATTTATTTCGTTATATGCTTGTGACCAGCGAGTTTCGGAAGTGAATTTTTCAACTCTTTCAACCATAACTCTACCATACCAAGTGCGGTCAAATAGTGCTATATGACCATCTTTTGGAATTTGGTTCCAAAACCTCCAAAGGTAGTGTCGGTTAATTTCCTCAGAAGTCGGGGCTGAAATAGGAGTAACGTCAAAACCTCTAGGGTCTAGCGCCCAAGATAATCTTCTAATTGCACCACCTTTTCCTGCAGCGTCCCAACCCTCGAAAGCTAGTATTACAGGAATTTTCTCTTTATACAATAATCCGTGAAGCTTTTGGAGTTTTTCTCTTTCTTTCTTAATAGTAGATTTGTAGTAACTGTCTGTTACTGTTGGAGACAAGTCGATTTCAGATAATTTTGAAATTTTATTTAGTTTTGGTTTGAAACCGCTGTCAAATTCTGAAGGAGCAACACCATCGCTAAGCGCACTGGTAATCTTCTCCTTTATTATCTGAAGAATTTCAATTGCTCCACTGTTGTCATCCTCGTTAATAACCGCATGCCATGGAGAATAATCTGTGTTTGTTGACTCTAGCAATTCATCTTGTAATTTATATCTGTACTCGTAGTTTTTGTTAAGCCTCCAATCTCTTTCGGTGACTCTCCATGATGAGGAAGGGTCATCTCTGAGAACTTTTAAACGCTTTTTTTGCTCTTTTTGAGTTATATAAAGGAAAAATTTCAAGACTAAATAACCATCATCAATTAATTGTCTTTCAAATGTGTTAATTGAGTTTGACAAAGCAGGTGTGTAGCCTTCTTCATGAATTTTGTTTAGTGTTCTGTTGTACCAACTTCTGTCGAAAATTGCCATTTTGCCTTTTGAGGGTAACTTGTTCCAAAATCCCCAAAGTAGAGGTCGACGTTTTTCTTCAAATGTTTCGTGAGAAGTAGAGTAAACTTGATAAAATCTTGGGTCTAGCTCTGAAATTAATTTTGACATCATTTGGCCTTTTCCTGATGCGCTAAATCCTTCGATTATGATAATTACAGGAACATTTGATTTTGAAAGTTCTTGTTGTAATACAGCAAGTTCACTTTGGAGTTTACTCAGTTCTTTTTTTTGTTTTTTTCTACTAGGTGCTTCCTGTGGTTTTTTTAATTGTTCCAGCATGACAAACACTCCTTAATTTGTAGTTTTAATTTAAAAATATTATAACAGTTTGGAAAAATATAATATTATGGTGGACAAAACTTAAAAAAATAAACAATCGTTTTATATTTACAATTATACTACTTTTAGCAGTAAAATGTCAAGAATATTGAAAATAAGTAACAAACGCAAAGCGTTTGTT
>CAYJBU010000279.1:0-2475 GCA_964368155.1 uncultured Eubacteriales bacterium
CGGAATAATATTCAGCCATACTTTCGAGTAAACCCTCAACCAAAATACCGCTTGCGTCATCAGATATATTCTCTCTTGCGGAATAGACTCTTACACCGTTCTTTTTAAGTTTAGCCTTATAGGTGGCACTGTCATAGCGGTTACGGGCAAAACGGTCTAATTGGTACACTAAAACGCCTTGAAACTGCTTTTTGCCACTATCTTCTATCATCTTTAAAAACTGCGGACGATTTTCTGCATTTGTTCCGCTGACGGCTCTGTCAATGTACTCGTCAATTACGGTTAATTCCGTGTTTTTGTGCATATTCATAGCAAATTTTCAGTTGTCCC
This sequence comes from uncultured Eubacteriales bacterium, assembly GCA_964368155.1. GTDB lineage: Bacteria > Bacillota > Clostridia > Oscillospirales > Acutalibacteraceae > SIG603. Next base: position 331 of record CAYJBU010000279.1, read on the forward strand.
TCAATAGATTGCTCGTTTTGGGAATGGCTTGAAAATCTTGCGTAAATTACTATTTGCAATTCGCTTCACCTCTTTTTTTCATTATATAAAAATCACAAAATTTTATTCGATTTAAAACATTCTAAAATATATTCCCTCGATTGATAATAAAAATCGGTGTTGTAGTTTGATATACTATCACTAATAAAAGACGAATAAACCTCAAATATTGTTTTTACAATATCTTCGCCGTCCATATCTTCAATGAGTCTTGCATACACCTCGCCGATTGTCCAGTAATCTGGAATTTCGTATTCACAAGTTTTAATATTATCAAAGTTTCCTTCTTTAATATCAAACAAGCTTATATAGACATCTGCTGTCTTTTCAATAGGTTCACAGTGCAAAATGTCAGCATTTTGATATATCTTTTTGACACATTCTTTTCCAAGTTTATTAATTACATCTACTCTTTTTAGTTTACATTCTCGACCGATATATTCAATCAAACTGCAACAAAAGAACAAATCACTGTTATTTTTAAACAATCACTTCACATCCTTTCACAAATTCAAGTGCTGTAAGTGCTTTTGCTGTGTGAAAACTTATTTGATGTGTAGGCTTTTTAAACTTAGCTAATTCCCAAAAGGCTGCTCTGCTTATTTTACCATCTACAAAGTTTTGTACATAATTGAAAATTGTATCATTAGCCATAGGTCCTTCGACAATATCGTAATCATGCGATTTTCCAAGTCTGCATGAAACAATAAAATCGAGCCATTCTTCTGACATTATTGGAAAAAAAGTACTTTCAAATCATCATTTGGGGAATAGTTATACTCATTTATAATTCCTTGTCCTGTATATCTTGTCGCCCAGCGTTTTGCTTGACTTTCAATTTTTGTGCAATAAAATCCAAAATAAAAGTCCTTATTAAATTTAGTCACTCGTATATCGGGGAATTCTACAATTTCACGGCTTCCGTGATATAATTTTATGCTCATTTCCTTTCACCTCGCTTGGTTTGATTTTTATATGGGGGGTGTTCATTAGCTTAACAAGTTCTGTTCTATTTTTTCAACCCAGTAAGTAGAAATCAATTCATTATAAAGCTTATTCTTTTTATTTTCTCCAACATTCATATGTCCACCGAAAATCACATAGCTATCACTTTTTTCGGTAATTAAATGTGACGGAAAATTATAACGATTGTTTTCATTTTTATATTGACTAAGGTAATTTAAAGCTAAATTAAACCATTCAGAATTTTTTGCAGATTTAAAATGAGAAAGAACGAATACATTAAACAATAAAGAAACCATGTCCCCTTTATCAAATATCATGTCATTAAAATCTATCAAATGCAATTTAAAGATAACTGCTTTTGTATTGTAATTTTTGCCCTGTGTATAGAAATAACCATATCTACGAATAATATTTTTGTATTCGGGTTTGAAAAACAATTCCACTATTTTTTCCACTTTTTCTCTTTCTTCATCTAAAAGATGTTTATACATTCCTGCAAAAAGTAATAAATCATGAATATCCGGTAATGCAATATGACCGTCTTGATAAAGTGACGGGACAATAATGTATGGTTGCCATTCTTTTTTAACGCCTTTTAATTTTGAGCCATCAACATATATATTGTAATTATCTTGCTTTACAAAATTAAATAATATGTCAATTCGCTGTTTGACAATATATTTAACCGAATTATCATCAAAGAAACCAAGCAAAGGCAAAAAACTACTTAGAACTTTTTCATAATCACGATAATGATAAATTTTTCCAAAGCTTAATTCAAGTTGAGGTGAAGACTCAATATGTTCCTTTAAGAAATTTAGGATAAAATTCATCTTTTGTGAAAAGAACTCAATATTTTTTGATAATCCTAAAATCCAACATTTACCTAAAATATTTTCCATTCTGTAATCATGACTTCCGTGAATATCTCCAATATTATTGTTTTCTGAACGTTCAGAAAGTTTTATCAACCAATTTGATATTTCACTATTTTGAAGTAAACTTTTTATATATTGTTCTTCATTTGTTAGATTGTGTTTTATAACAATATCTGCATTTTCTAACAACCATTCTCTATGCATAGATTTACACCTCATAATTACTAATATAAATACCACTCATTTATATTTTACTTTTCTT
>CAYJBU010000280.1:0-2454 GCA_964368155.1 uncultured Eubacteriales bacterium
CAGATCAACGAACCAAAATTAGCTTTTTCGTTTGGATATGAAGCAAATCGTATATACCCATTCTTGCAGTTTACATCAATCAAATAGTTATTAATTATGTGATTATAATTTTTTCTGGTAATCCCAGAAATGTTTGATTTATATACGATGTTGTTTTTAAACGTTGTACCGCATTGCCAGTCGTCAACCCTCATTACAGAACTAGCGTGATATGTAGATATATGATGAAGATAGTTGTCTTCAATCATATTGCCCTCGCCAGCGCCAGAAATATTGAGCGCAGAACCGTCGCCGATTTTTTCAAGAACTTTGTAAATCTCATTTTTTCTTACAATATTATCTCTGCAATGTAGATAAGGAAGATACTTCACAAATTCGTCCTCTTCTTCTTTTCCTGATAAATCAATCTCACTCCATCTGATGGTTTTTGCAGCTTCATCAAATTTATGTGACGGATTTTCAAGAATTGTAATCCTTACACCACAAAGCCCTATGCCTTTTCTTGCACAGTGATGAATTTTGTTATGCTCGATAATATTCTGACCACTTTGCCACACAAAAATTGCATGTCCGTGCCAAATTTCTTCTCCACAGCGAGTAATAATATTGTTTGCAATTATATTTTTCTTGTTAGTATCTTTTGTTCCCGGACCATAGCCACACAGCAAAATCCCCATGTTGCCAATATTATCAAACATATTATTTTTTACAACTATATTTTCACATGTCAAGTCCAGTCTCAATCCTGTGCCACTTGTAGTGTGAATATTACACTCTGAAATAGAGCAATTTTTTGCTCCTCTAAATCTAACAAGAGCAGTTCCCTTGTCATGCATTTCCCAATCGTGCTGAATTCCACTGCCTTTATAATCCTTGTCTGTTGTGTCTCGTTTTCCAAGGCAAAATTCAAGCCCTTTAAAGTGCAGATTAGTCACTGGCACATCTAGTGGTCTATCGACTAATATCTCACCCTCAATTCTGAAAAATTCTTGCAAAGTCGGAGTTGTGATATTATCCAATTCAAGTTCATTTTCAGGTATATAGTAAATTTGGCGTGTTTTATGATTTACGCACCATTGACCGACTTCCTTTAAATACATTATGTCGTTTTCTACTCTAATTCCATCTGGTTTTGCACAAAGCGGAGCAGTTGCTTCCACTGCAAGAGTGGCAACTAAGTTTTCCTCGTCAACACTTTCAAGTGGTAGCAAGTTCATCGTCCACGGAACAGGCATAAATCGCAATTCAACGTCTTCAATGTTTTCTCTATTTTTTATGTAACCTTTTGGAAAATTCACTCTTTTTAATAAATATCTTTCATCTTCCACACCCACATTCAAACTGTCCACTCTTGTGTATTCATGTGTAATTGTTGGAAGAAAAAATTCACTGTGACACCTTTCAAGCATTTTATTATTTATAAAAAGTGTTAAAACTTTATCCACAATATTAGGAATTTCAGCAACATAAACTTTCCCCCTCGCCTCTTTCGGCAAATCGGGAATTTCTGTTTCTGCTTTTTTCCAACCCTTTATCTTAACTGCTGAAGTAAACACTGGAACTTCGCCGTTATAATTACAATATGTAATTTTTTTGTTTTCATTTCCACTATCAGAAATACCAAAAACAATAGTATCGGACAGAAAATACTCTCCGCCTCTGATATATACTGTAATATTACCTGTTTCAATTTCTTCAACACGCTTTTTTGCTTCTTTCAATGTGCGAAGTGGACCTTCTTTAACACCAACATCGGGAAGCAAGCCAGAAAAACCATCATCGCCGTCTACAGACACATAAAACTTAAATTCTTTCATATTCATTCCTTTCTATAACTCAAAGTATTTTGTCTTAGTTATATACCAATAACTCTCATACATCACTTGATTTACATTAAACTCAAAGTTAATGCTTTCAATTCTTCTTTTTTAACACGAACTCATTCACAGCAGAATAAAATCCTAAATTCGCACAAGTTTCTGTTGAAAACTTTGCTATTTTTCTTACTTCGTCATTTGCATTACCCATTGCAACAGATACTTCTGCCCACTCTATCATTCCCAAATCATTCAAATCATCGCCAATCGCCATTGTCTCGTTCTCATTTATGGATAAAAGCTCACAAAGTTTTTTTGCAGCCTTTCCTTTATCAGCGCTGATATGAGTGATTGCTATAATTCTGTTTTCAAACGCAATTACTTTTAAGTCGTTATCTCGGGTTAACTCTTCGCAAACAATTTTCATTTTATCTTCAGGGACAAAAAACAAATTTATTTTTTCTATTTCATTACTATTTACAAATTTATAAATATCCTCAATACCTATAAAACAGCGACTCATCTCGTCCATTTTCCCCTTTGGTAATGAATACTCACCAACAAAAGCTTTCTTGTCGCAATAAATTTTTCAAAGTATGTAATATAAAGAAAATAAAGCGTACTACTGAATATTATA
>CAYJBU010000281.1:0-2450 GCA_964368155.1 uncultured Eubacteriales bacterium
AAAAATCTGACACTTCAATGAGGTGTCAGATTTCTTTTATATTGCTAGCTTTTTTCCCCACGCTTAAATGGCTAATAAACTCACTAAAAAAACGCTATAGGGCTTTCACAATATTAACCCACTACTATGCTCATTATACTTTTTTGTGCTTCTCAAAGTAATCAGGAGCGTTTGGTTCGACATGGTTTTGATATCCTATTTCATGTGTTCTAAACATTGAATCTGCCATCCACCCCATTCTAAGAAATGGGTCATTTGTTTCATTAAGATATTCATTAAAATAATTTTTCATTTTAGTTAGGTCTTCTGAGTATTTGAGGTCTTTCGCAACATTTATCTTCTCATAAGGGTCGTTTACCAAGTCAAAAAGTTCCTCGCTATTATCCTCGATATAATAAGTATACTTAAATTTTTCGGTGCAAATCATTCTACCCGGCGAAACTGTGTATCCCCATTCTGTGTGCCACTGTGACGCAATAAACTCACGATTTGGTAGATTTCCATCTCTTAATATTTCTGACAAATCAGTTCCTCTAACCTCGTTAGGGATTTTAATTCCAGCTAAACTGCAAAGCGTTGGAAAAACATCAAGCGTGGATACTACACATGGAATATGCTCTTTTTGTGCAGTTATCCCTTTACCACTTATTATAAGTGGTATTCTTGAAACCTCTTCATAAAAATCAACTTGTTTCGTCGTTCTTCCTCTTGCAACCATGCTGTCGCCGTGGTCAGCGAAAAATACAAAAGTGGTATTTTCATATTCTCCACTTTCCTCAAGCGCATCAAGTATCAATCCAACATCTTTGTCCAACAAGGTGATATAATAGTAATATGCAGCTAAATATTTTCTATAAGTCTCTTCGTTCCAGCCAGTTGCTTGCGCCTGTCTTCTATGGCTACAACAAATATACTGAACACCAATAGGTCTGTTTTCAATGTCATCAAAAACAAAATTTTCAGGCAAAGGTGGTAATTCAAATCCTTCTGGCAAAGGGATATCTTTGTTTTCGTACGCATTCGCCCCAACCCATTCACAAATGTTGTGAGGATTATTTAAATCTGCAACCATCAAGAAAGGTTTATCTTTACTGCGATTTTTCAGATAATCCACAGAACATTCTCTAGTATCTCTGTCGATATATGTATCATAATTCAATGGGAAAGCCTCGTACTCTGCTGGAAATATTATGTTTTTCGGGGAGTTACATTCAAAGCCTTGCAAGGCACCTGAATCATGTTGTTTCCCAAAATGAACAGCCTCAAACCCTGCTTGTGAAAAAGATTTTCCCAAACCCGGAGCATCTTCTGACACTGTTGAGACAGGCCAATTTCTTCCATTTGAGAGGACATCCACTTCATGAGGATACAGCCCACTCCAAAAAGAAGCTCTTGCTGGTTGACAAATAGGACAAGGCGTATAACATCTGTCAAACACAACACTGTTTTTTAAAAGTCTATCAATATTGGGTGTTTTTACATACTCATTACCATATACAGGCAATGCACGCCAAGTTAGCTGGTCTGATATGATTACTAAAAAATTATTTTTCATATTAAATTATTTTCCTCTCTTGATGTTTTAGACGGATTTCCATACCATTTTATTTGGCATATCGGTCAAAACTACATACTCCTCATTCAAAAATTATAATTCTACCTCAATAACAAGCATACAAAACATGGGAAAAGGTATAACCCTTTCCCACGTTAAACATGTTATTTCTTTTCTGACATTATTCGTGTCAACCAGATATCTGCGATATCTAGTGCTGGGTATAACCCTTTTTTCTCACTGCTTTTTACAATTTTGTCTTTTAAACTTAGCGAGGGGTCAGTTGCAATCATTTGGATGCTAACTTTATCGGCAACTTCGACATCACCAATTTTTTTCTTCGATTTAATATCGATTTTTACCACATGAGAATCTTTCATATTCCCGTAGTAAATTGTATCTCCACTTCTAACCAAAGGCTTGCCTTTGAAAGTAGGGAAATTGTTTTCGCTCATAGCTACACTCCTTAATTAATAATATTCTCAAACACAGGCTATTGTCCCAAATAAGTTTTGACAAGTTCTTTTAAGAGTTCGTCTCTATCTATTCTTCTAATTAACGAGCGTGCGTTTTTGTGAGTAGTTATATAAGTCGGATCTTCTGAAAGGATGTACCCTACAATTTGACTTATAGGATTATATCCCTTTTCAGTTAATGCGTCGTATACAGCAAGCAATGTCCGTTGCATTTCACTTGCTTTTAAATTTTCAATCGAAAACTTTTGTGTTAAATCAAGTGGCGAATTCCCCACAGGATACACCTCCTTTTATGTTTAGCCGAGCTCATGTAATCCGAACCCGTTTTAAAAGTACTGTGTGGGCTTACTAAGTTCACAAAAGCCGCTCGTAAGGCGGAAAGCATTACTTCTCGCCTTTTATTCCTTATTAAACCCACA
>CAYJBU010000282.1:0-2450 GCA_964368155.1 uncultured Eubacteriales bacterium
ATGTGGTATAATGTGAATTAATTAGGCTATTTTACCCGATATTAACAAATGGGTCGGGGCTCTGAGTGCAATTATGTAAAATTTTGCACTTTATTATATAGAAAAGGATGTAAAAAAATGGAATCTTTTAACGAAGCATGGGAATTAGTAAAAAATTATTGTAAAGAGCAAATTACAGATGTTGCTTTTAGGACTTGGTTTATTAAAATTGAGCCACTTTCGCTTGATTTTGAAAAGGGAGAGGCTACAATTGAAGTTCCGAATGACTTTCATAAACAAACATTAACTCGTTGTTATACACAGCTATTAACAGATGCTTTTAAATCTGTTTTCGGACAAGAAATTAAATATAAAATAGCAGTTAAAAACCCAACATATGCGCCACAAAAGCCTGTTGCCGCAGGTGATTATTACGATTTAACTTTTGATACTTTTATAGTTGGTCCATCAAATAATTTTGCCCATGCAGCATGCGTTGCAGTTGCTAATAAACCTGCAATGATATATAATCCATTGTTTATATACGGAAACCCCGGTCTTGGAAAAACTCACTTGTTAAAAGCTATTTCAAGAGATGTATCAGAGCATTATCCCGAACTTAACATAGTTTATGTAAAGGGTGATGAATTTACAAATGAATTAATTGAGGCTATACAAAAGGGAACAACTCCTGCTTTTAGAGAAAAATACAGAAAAGCAGATTTGCTACTGGTTGACGACATACAGTTTATCGGAGGAAAAGAATCTACTCAAGAAGAATTTTTCCATACATTTAACACTCTTTATGAGTCGAGAAAACAAATTATTCTTACTTCTGATAGACCTCCTAAAGATATAGCTACTCTTGAAGAGCGTTTGAGAAACAGATTTGAGTGGGGACTTACTGCAGATATTGCCGTTCCTGAATTTGAAACTAGAATTGCTATTATTAGAAGAAAAGCTGAAATGCTTGAAATTGAATTGTCTGACACAGTTTGTGAATTTATAGCAAATAAAGTTAAAAGCAACATTCGTTCACTAGAAGGAATTGTTAAAAAAATGAGGGCATATCTAATTTTAGAAAATAGAATGCCAAGCATTGCAACAGCCCAAAATGCTATTAGTGATATTTCAAAAGACGAAGAACCCACTCCAATTACAATTGACAAGATATTAGAAGAGGTTTCGAGAACTTATGGATGCACAAAAGAAGATATTTTGTCTAAAAAGAGGGGCAAAATTTCAAAAGCAAGACAAATTGCAGCTTACATTATAAGGGATATTACACAAATGCCTATGGGTAATATAGGGGAAATTCTCGGAGACAGAGACCATTCTACTATAGTTTATTCTATTTCACAGGTTGAAGAGAAGAAGAAAAATGACCCTAGTGTAAGATCTACAGTTGAAGATATTATTAAAAACATTAAAAACAGATAAAATAGAGTGTATGTTTTTCAACACAGTTTTTACTTTTTAACGTTTAAAACCTGTTTAATTATGTTGAAAAAAAATTAGTTTAAACATTTAAACATTTTTTCAACTTTTAAATATTGAAAACTTTAGAACAATTAAGCCATATAAAATATAGGTTTTTGGAAATTTTAAACATTTTAACAGCCCCTACTACTAATTCTACTTATATTATAATAAATAGATATATATAAGAGAGTTTTTTGATAAAACATCTTTTTATTAATTAAGTTTTAAACATAAAAATAAACTTTAAATTTTAATACATTTATAGGTTTAGCATTTTAGTTTTTTTATATAATTGCGAAAACCAAAAAAGGGAGTAACAATAAATGAAATTTTGCGTTTCAAAAAAAATTCTATCAGAAGCTATTGGAAACATTATTAAAGCAGTTTCTACAAAATCAACATTACCTGCACTTGAAGGTATTCTTTTAAAAACAATAGACAACAGAATTGAACTAACTGCCTATGATTTAGAATTAGGAATGAAAACACATGTTGAAGCTGACATTATTGAAGAAGGAAAAATTGTTGTATCTGCAAAACTTTTTGCAGATATTGTAAGAAAAGTTCCACACGAAATGATAACAGTTAATGTAAACGATAAAAATAACCTTGAAATAATTAGTGGTAACAGTAATTTTAATATTATTGGAATTGACAGTGAAGAATTTCCTGAGCTACCGTCTATATCCCAAGATAACGTAATTAAAATATCCGGTGAGCTTTTAAAAGGAATGATAAGACAAACTATATTTGCAGTAGCTGACAATGATATAAAACCAATTAATCAAGGAAGTTTATTTAATTTTTATAATGGTATCTTTGATTTAATTTCAGTAGATGGATTTAGACTTGCAATAAGAAGAGAAAAAGTTCAATTTGACACAAATACAAGTTTTATAGTTCCTGGAAAAACCCTTCACGAAGTTTTAAAACTAGCAGGTGAAGGAGATATAGAAATTTTTTCCGGAAGACGTCATATCATGTTCAAA
>CAYJBU010000283.1:0-2429 GCA_964368155.1 uncultured Eubacteriales bacterium
TTTATTGCCAGAATATCTATAAAAAAAGATTTGATTTCAGATGAAGAATATATTAAAACCATAAATGAGAATTTCATTTATTCTGTGTGCATTGATGAAATTTCAAGGATAAATATTTTAAAATCATGCACAAATGTTAAACACCTTGAGATTATACTTCCTTCAGATTGCGATACTAAAATCATTGATTTTTCTGCTTTATATGCACCGAAAGAGTTGAACTACTTAAAAATATCTAAAAATTTTAGTGTTAGGTATAATCCATCTTATATGGATAGTATTCTTGATGTTCCATTAGATTTATCTAAAGTTAGTAACCTTGTTGATTTGTCTTTAAGTTTTATTGATGTTAATCATATTTCGTTTAGGAATAATAAACTGAAGCGAATTGAACTAAATCATTGTGGCAAAGAATTGCATACTTTAGATGAATTATATCTAAGTAATAACCTTGAGCAGCTAAGTCTATCTTATTGTGATATTAAGTCACTCGTCGGAATTGAAAATTCGAAAAATATTTCAACATTACTTCTCGAGGAATTAAACGCCTTAGAAGATATTGGAAATTTGAAATTCTTGAAAAACAAGCTAAAAAGGCTAGTTATCCAAAATTGCATAAGAATTAAAGATTTTTCTGTAATCGGTGAATTGAAAGAGTTAGAGTTCCTTGAATTGTATGGGGAAAACGAAATACCCGATTTGCATTTTATAAAACAGATGAAGAAACTGCAGTCGTTTAGGTGCTCTTTAAATGTAAAAAACTAATTTATTAAAGTCGAGTAAATAGGATGGTGTGAAATTTTATGGAAGACTCAAATAATATATATAATATGTTGGATTGGAACAGTAGACATGGAGAGCAGTTAGAGGGAATTGAACTAGGCGTAAAGATGCGAAACATTGAAATATTTCTTCAACCTCTTTTGCCCAAATACAATTAAAATGTGTGGGATAATTGTGCGAGAATATTGTATCAAAAATCAGACGAAGAATTGGAACCACATTTACCAAAACTGTTTGAATGGACGAGCGATTTGAATTGGCCTGGAGCGCAAATAATTCTGGACAGGTTATTTGTGTTTTCTGCAAAGAAATTAAAACAGCCTTTGAGTGAATATTTATATTATTGCTTGACATTAGAGCATGAAGAGCAAATGTATTTGACTAGAAACTTATCACAATTGATTGAAAGAGAAGATTTGAGAAAATTTTTAGACAAAGAAGTAATTTCAACTCTCCAAAGACATAGTGAAACTGAGTTGGATTAAGGGGTGACATAATGAAAATTGAAAAAATATCGTTTGTTGGTGAAGGCTATACTTATTTTAGCTCTGATACCTTTAATATGTTTTGTAGAATTCCAGAAAATGTAGAATTCGTCTTTAAAACAGGAGTCAATAAAATAATCGGTGATATCGATTCTGCTGCGTGGGCGCTAAGTTATATTCTGTCGATGTATAATCATCGCCCCAAAGATATTAATTTATTTGGTGAACTCGAAAATAAAGGCAGTGGTTCAATATTAGTGAATGATAATAGAATTTCACTCAAAGATTTTGGTGAATACAGTTGTTATCTTGATTTCATCTACCCTTTGTTTTCCGATAAATCAAAACATATCACTTTGAAAAAAATAATAGAAAAAGGTTTAGAGAAAAATCATTGTACAGAGTGTGCAGAGGAAATTAGGGATTTGTTTGGCTTTGACGAAGCACGATTTACCAGACCCCTGTATCAAATACATTCTTATAGATATAGAGCTTTTGCGGCTATTGGATATGTATACCAAAAGCAAGTGTATTGCTTGCCTTGGGTGAGCGACGATATGTATGAAAATCAAGGTGACATGAAATTCGCTATAGAAAAACTAGAAGCATTAGGCAAAATTATCATTCTACCAAAAGGCTATAAGCATGTATCAAGAAAATATTGGAAAATTAGAGAGGTGATTTGATTGTTAAATATAAAATTAAAAGATTATTCTTCTTTAGTCAAAAGCGAGTGGGACAATTATACTTCTTATTATATTCCAATCAATTTTGAATTTCGGGCAGGAAAAATGTATCGAATTATTGACGGAGATCAATTTATTACGTGCTTAACAAAGCAAAACAAGTGCTATGACGGCGAGATATTTCTTAACAATGAAAAATTAGATGTAGGAAATACTGTATTAGAAGAAAAATCTTTTACTCTTGGAAGAAGAACTATCACAGAAATTGACAATGATGTTAAAAAAACCTCTGCCAAAGAGTGCATCGAAAAAGCGTTGAAATTGAGCGATTTAACATATGATGCAAGTGAAATAGCAAAAATGTTTAATTTATCAAAAACCACACTCGAAACCAATTTATTTATTATGAAAAAAGAGCTTTGGAATGTATCGGCAGCCATAGGATTTTCATTGGGAAAAGAAATAATTTGCTACA
>CAYJBU010000284.1:0-2417 GCA_964368155.1 uncultured Eubacteriales bacterium
ATCTTCACCAAACAAGTTTCGCTTTTCTTTCATAGCCGTATCGGCATATATTAGTGATTCAAAATAATTGTTGGCATCAAAAAACATATATGCTGTATATAAGTTAAGATTAACAAAAATCAGTTTGTCATAAAAAACCAGTTGTTTAGATAATATGTTTTTAAATATATTTACCCAAAATTCTCCTTCGCTTGCATTCAGTTCGAATCTATTTAGTTTAATGAATTTCAATAAATTTATAAAAAAAGCTGCATATGTTTCGTCTGTCGGATTTAAGGTGTTAAAAACAGTATCTGAAATAACTTGATGTAGTGCAATAACATCATTTGTGTTGGAAATCCAGCCTTTTTCGCAGAGAGAATTCACATCGTTATAATTTTTGAGTTCGCAAAATTTCTTAATATATTTTTTGTTAATGCCTGTATGTGGAAGTAAGCACATATGCATTAAAATGTTCTTTTCACCCTCTGATAAATTTGATACATCAAATATTCTTTGTATAATATTTTCCACAGGACTATTCATATTTTCATTGTCTTTGTTATACCTGACATTTTCGCTCGAAAATACAAGTCGTGTATCATTAAGAAAATTATCAATAATTTCTTCAGCTTCTTCGTCGTCTGTTGCAGACAAAGACTTTGCCAAAAGCTCAACGGTTATTGTGTGGCTATCAATTTTGTTTATTATTTTTCTTACCTTGAACTCCAAATCGTCGCTCAAGTTGTGTTTATAGTAATTTTTGAATAAAGCTAAGGCATCGTCCTCGTTATCAAATTTTTCTATATCTATTTGATAAAGCTTGTTGTTAAAACTTGTAAAGTCATTTCTTGTAGTGATTAAAAACTTACAATTAAAATTTAGTAAGTTATCAAAGTCGGCATCGTCAAATCTGTTAAATGCATCTATAATAAATAGCGTTTTTTCATTTAACAGCTCTTTTAGTTTATTTGTTTTAATTTCATAATATAGGTCAGGGTCATTCTCATACTGCACAATACTCAAATTATTCACAGGAACCTGAATATCACTCATCAATAAGTCTTTAATACTACTATGATAATTAGTGAATAGTACCGTGTCGTATTCTTTAAGATGCAATTCTGCGTATTTTTGAGCCAAAGCGGTTTTACCTATTCCCCCGAGCCAACGCAAAACCACACAATGCTTTTCTTTTAAAGCTTGCGAAATTTCTTCTATATACCTTTCTCTTCCAACAAAAAAGTTTTCTCTTTTATGAAAATTAGAAATCAAAAAATATCTATTTGGGTTTGAAAGTTCCGATATTTTTTCTAACTGTGCGATTAAATCATCGGAGTTTGAATATCTTGCCAATTTAGAGATTTGCAAAGTGTGTTGAAAAAACAGTTCAAGTTCTCTAAATATTTTGTAGTCAAGGTTTTTAAACAGCGCATCTTCTTCGTTAAATTTATATCTTGTCCCTACTGAAAGCTGGTAATCTTTAATATGGGTTTTACAGATATAGAAATACAAAATTGCACCGATTGCAAAGAAATCCGAACTTGTATCAGGAGGAAATAGGTCATTTTTTTGCTCGGGTGGCGAATATCCCTCGGAATAAGATAAGTCAATAGAACCTTCTTTAACTTCAGCGATATTGGAGACTGTGTCAAAATCAAAAAGCTTTATAAGCTGATACGTTTCCTTTAGAATAAAAATATTATGTGGCTTTAAATCCAAATGCAAATAACCTTGATTGTGATATTTTTTTATAACCTTGGCCGTAGAAATCAAAACCTCAACTATATCTTTAAAAGATAAGTCGTTTTTATCAAAATGTTCTGCCAAACTTATGCCTTCGTCTATTGCCATAACTATATATTCTGTATTATTAGCAGAGAAGTGCTCCAAAGCATGGCTTGTTGAATTTTTTGTTTCGCCCAACTCTTGAAATTCGTTTTGTTTATAATATGCAGACAAGAATTTATCTCTATAAAAGGCAAAACTAGATTTATCATCAAAGAGTAAATTTCCATTAATTTCATCTCTGCTTACTTCAAGTGCATTAGGGTATAATTCCTTAATTAAAACAGAATGTTTTTCGCCATCATTCCCAATGAAATGAGCTTTATATACAAGGGAAGTTCCACCTTGTGCATAAAGATTTTCTAGGATATAAGTCTTTTCGTTATTCATTATTGAGCCGTTTAATTCTGTCCTTTTCATATTCAAGTCTCCCATAAAGCGATATTCTTTTATATAATTTTATAATGTATAATAGATTATGTCAACAACAAAATGAGATAGCAAGCAATAACAAAAAAATATTGATTGGAGATGGATCTTATTGTTTTATTTATCAAAAGAAAGCGAAATGTCAAGGAGGTGATTTTTAATTCCAAAATTAATATTAAAATGTCCGTATATTAAAGCTAAGGCAAAAGCTTCTCACAAAG
>CAYJBU010000285.1:0-2390 GCA_964368155.1 uncultured Eubacteriales bacterium
ACAAACCTATTGTAGGGACAGGCTCCCACGCCAATGCAACGCCTGTCCAAAAGGGAGGGCGTGCCCTCCCCTACATTTTGTTTATTTTCACCTTAATGCGAAAGCCCCTTTGTATATTGGCTAGAAATTTGGAATTGTATTCTTAATTCCACTTATAACTGCTCTTGACAATGCCTTTTTTCCTTTTTCGTGGTACGGGTGAACGCCGTCGCTAATATAAGTTGTTCGGTTAAGCGAATTAATTCCACAAGTTCCATAAACATCACAAACAGGAATAGACATAAGATTTCCCATTTCTTTAATGATTTCTACTTTAGCTAACTCTACTGTTTCTAACTCTGTAGAATTTTGCCCTGCCACACCACGACCCGATAGTGGTGTGGCTAAAATAATTACTGCATTAGGGCACCAAGCTTGTATTTTCATAACAGTTGAGGCAATTCCCCCTTTAATTGTATTAATGTTGTAGTCACCCCCAAAACTGCTGTAATATTCAGAGTTCGCCCAATCTATATCTGTATTGTTTCCCTGTAAAAATTCTATATCATGGTTGTCGATACTATCGTTTGTGCTTCCCATTATAAATACTAATTCACTTTCTTTAGGTATCATAGTAGTTATTCTATCCCACGAGCAGAAACTACCATTATGAACAGTTGTGTTACTTGGTTGTGCTGTAGGTGGACGAGTGTTATAAGTTCCGTCACTGTTAGCATACCATGTATCAGTATTCCAAATGAATTTTTGACCTCCTACTCCTCTGCCATAATGCTCAGAAAAACCAAAATAATCATTTACATACATTTGCCAACCGTTTGAAAGGCTATTGCCATTCCCAATTGCTGTAATGCTGTCACCATAGCTACACCACTTTTTGTTTTTCCATAAATACTCTACCGGAGAACTGTCGAGCTCATCTTTTTTAATGTATTCATGTGGTTCAAAGTTTTCTAGTTTGTTCGCATAAATAAAATTCTTACCTAATTCCGTTTTATCCACCAAAATAGGAAGCAATGAAACATCAAATTTCAGATTGCCTGTTGGCGGTGGAGTTGACTCATAACCCCCTACAATAAGGTACACAGTGTCCTCATCGCTATAGTTTCCGTTTTGCATAAGCAATGTATAAGCGTCAATTTCAACACTTTGTGACAAGCAAAACGGAATGGCTATAGTATGATTAATAGGATTCCAAGAAATGGCTTTTGATAAATAACATCTAGTTATATTAATATGATGTATTTCGCTATCTACGTTGTCGCTTATCTTAAATACTAAAAGTTTATTTTTTAGAATAGAAACCTTCAATTTTAGCCCCATTATTACAGCTGTTCCTACAATAGAAGTATCGGTGGACTTCATATTAAAAGTGTTATTAATAAAAGAGGTGCTTGTGTTTTCTGAGTTCTGATTAAAATATATTGAAAAATCTTCAGCTTTAAAGAAATTTAAATTTTTAGAAAATTGACTTTCTTGGCTGTATTTTGAACTATTGCTAAAACTAGCATATTGTAGTTTGTTTTGTTGACTGCCGGTTTCGATAAGTTTTACATTCATAGTAAAAGACGAATTCTCGCAAGTAGCGTATTCACGCCCATTAAACACAATGAGTATGTTAATGTCTGTCGCATTATATTTGTCAAAATGCTCGATTACTCTTGGGTCAGAAAAATCTATTTCACTCTCATTTGTTGAAAGATTAAGATTTTGTGATACTATCTCATAGGCAAACGGTTGCCCCCATGAGAAATAATGCGTGAGAATAATGGTGAAATCATCTTTGTAATCACCATTTATTAGCAATGTGTACTTTTGTGGATTAGCCTTCAACTCTTGCCATGATTCATCTAGCACCAATCGTAAATATGCATGGCTTGTTTCAGGTGCAACAGTTGCTTTAAGCGTATAAATATTTTGACTATTCGATATAACACCACTGGCGTTTCCTGAAAACTTAAATTCTGCAGTTTTAAAACTAACGCTGTTTTCTGTTATGCTTTCACTAATATTTTGCACAATTTCATTTAGAGCGTCCACCTTTTCACTTGCCAGTGTATTATATTCTAAAACTTTATCATCGCTAAGAGCATTTATTTCTGTTTTTTTATTGTCTACTAAAGCAATAATTTCGGAATTTTTTTCTGTAGCCATCAATGAATAATCTTCAGTTTTTTCATTGTGCAAAGCAAGAAAATTAGAGGAGATTTCATTGAGTGCAGAAACGGCTGTAGAAGCATTTTCATTATACTCAGAAATTTTATTAGCTACATTTTCATCATAACCAGCAATCGACTGCTTGATTTCTTCATTAATATCAGAAATTTCAGAAGTTTTCTCTGTAGCCATCAATGAATAATCTTCAGTTTTTTCATTGTGCAAAGCAAGAAAAT
>CAYJBU010000286.1:0-2379 GCA_964368155.1 uncultured Eubacteriales bacterium
AAATCATTCATTATTTTTAAGTAGATATAGATTAAAAACCAATCCGAAAGCATTTCCCAAACTGTTAGATAGATAAAAATATAAGGCCTATTTATAATTTTAAGGCGAGTGAGTTTAATATGATTAAAGTGATTATTTATTATAACAGTAACTTTGAGTCGCAACGAATAGCCTAATATAGGAAGTAAAATATGCACCACAGTAAACAAAGAAATAACCGCTCACGATTTTTTTGTCGTGGCGGTTATAAATTCCAAACAAAAGTAAAAGTTTTAGGAAAACTACGATGCAATTTCAAATAGGAAACAACCCTTTTTGCATAATGATTTGAAATCATTGTGTCGAGTTAAGCGGTGGTTTCTACTGTATAAGTATAGTCAGATTTTAATATTACAACAACACCTTTTTCGGCAGATTTATCACCTTGTGGCAGATAGTTATAAGTGACAGTCTTCTTGTTTTCCCTTACTCTCGTAGCAATAACAAAATCTAAAATATTTTCATCTGCAAGGTTTGTCAAAATGGCGAGCCTTGCTTTTTTGTGCAGTTTTTCAGTGGCACTCTCGCCTGAGAGTTGAAATTTGTTGGCAAGTTCTATATATGTTTGTTTACTGCAAAGTCTACCGCAATAGTGACACTCGATACCGATAGATTTTAGAAAAATTTCCTGCTCTTTAAAAGACAACTTGTCAATCGCATCAGTAATAGAATTCTGAATTAACGTTCTTTCGACCATCTGCTCAACATTATCATTCGGATTTGAAATAAAGCAAGACCACAGCCCGTCTTCATCTTTTTGTGAGATATCCTCCACCCTATAAAATTGTCTTGCCTCCACGAGAAGTTTTTTGACAGTTGGTAGAGTTAGCTTTGTTTTTTCTGAAATATATTCTAAAAGTTCATTTCCATTTATATTTTTAGTATTGAAAAACATGTAAGAAACTCTGCGCAGTGCTTTAAAATGATTCTCGGAATTAAAAGAATAGACTCCACCCATCTCACCAATAAACTTAATCATTGAATCATTAATAACAAATTTGTTGGCAAATAAAAAATCTTCATCTTTTGTAAAATTCCAAATTTTTAGCTGTTCCGACAAGGTGTTTATATAAACAGTTTTCAAGTCGTCAAAATAATGTAATGAAAAATATCTGCGCGCAAAAGTAGTAATAATTTGATTTAATCGGTATTCGTAGTAATGAAGAAACCAAGATAAATATTTTTCATTATTTGTCTTTTTGTACTCAACCAAATATTCATTCCAAGTCATTTGAGGTGGCGGAGGTTTAAGTTGAAATATGTATTTACTATTTTCGTTCAAAACATACCCTCCTCATCCCAATAGCTTTGTTACCTCTTCATAAAGGCGCTTTTGCGAAATTTCTGTTTCATAATCGGTTAGAAAATAATCGTTATCGTAAAGTGCTCTATCTCTTTTTTGTTGAGCCAAAGCCTTTGCCTTTTTGGCAAATTCTTCTGAAATAGTACCGCTTTTCTTGTGTTTGTTTATCGTGTTAAGTCGCCTGTCACACAGCTTTTTAATTGGATGCTCAGTCGAGTTTTCTTTTTGCTTTCTCCCACGTGCCGCCGCCTCTTGTCTGCAAGTGAACCTTTTAGCGTGGTTAGGTACAAATCCGTCACAATATTTTGGGTTTCTCGCCGAAGTGTTGAGAAAATATTTCTCACAAATTTCACACTGTGAAAATGAGTTGGAGTAATGCAGGCAATTCATTAACTCGTTGACGATAAAATCTTTTAAAGAGTTAAAATAAAATCGTTGTGCAATTACAGTTTTATTTTCAGTTGGGTGTTTTGTAACTATTCGCATAAAAGAATTATGTGCTTTCTCCGGAAATAAATATAAAGTGTTTTCTTTGTTTTTAAACTGCTCTGTATAAAAAAGTTTGAACCCTCCACTAAAATAAAAATCGCTTAATGCTGATGCAAAACTGTTTTCGTTTCGAGTTTTTATTTTGCTCAAATATTGTTCAAAAAAGTCTATTAGTTCATTTCTAATCAAATTAATATCTTTTACTATTTCTATATATTTACGAGCACACATTATCGGGAACTCGATAAAATCTTTGTTGCTCTCAATAAACATAAGCGATGCATCACCGAAAGAATCTTCCAACCTATCAAACTCCGTATCAGTATCTAATAACGAGTAAGGTGGAACTCCTCTAACGAATTTGTGTAATGCAAAAGTGATTTTCTTAAACTCATTAAAATCATCAATAATAAAATTATTTTTTAAATTAACAATTAATTTTTCTGCCGATTGTGTGAGCACAAAATGCTTTTCGCAGTCGTGTTTTTGTATGTTGAAAAGTGCCACAACGAAGTGTCCCGAGGGGTAAATCTCATCTCCGAAAAATT
>CAYJBU010000287.1:0-2372 GCA_964368155.1 uncultured Eubacteriales bacterium
ACAGGATAACAAGAATTTTCTTTAATGACTATATTATACTCCTCGTTTTGAGTGGGTGTCAATAAAAATGTAGGAAGTAGTTGAATTAAGGTAAAAACAGCCCTAAAAGGTGCTGAACAAAAAGTACCGGAGGGTGTGACCCAATGCCACGAACTTAAGAAAAACGAGATAAAAAGAACAAGTAGAAATAAAAGTCTACCTGCTCTTTTTTAAAAAAAATTGAAGATTTTCGGACATGCATTAACTATGATGGTTTGTTTGAGGGAAACTCGTAAATGCATCAACCCTTTACTTTGAATTACTCAAAAGTGCTCTTAGTATTATTTTTTACTGTCCATAATAGTGCTGTGCACTTGTGTGAAAAATTCACCATATCTTGGTGTCTCAGGAATCGTCGCAATACCACACCACAGAGAAATCGGAATATTTTTTTCTTCAAATAAAATTGGTTCTTCGTTATGACTTAATATTTTTTCCATCAGAATTTTAGCCTCTTTTTCCTCTGTTAAGCAGGTGATGACCACAAACTCATCTCCCCCTACTCTTAGAATACACATTTCATCAGTCGCATATTTTTCAAGCCTTTTTACCATTTCTAATATTGCCAAATCTCCTGCTTTGTGAGAAATACTATTTATTCCCATCAAACCCTTAATGTCAAAGCATAACGCATAAGTTCCATGATTTTCTTTCAAAAAATCATATGCTAAGCTAATATCAACTTGTTTTCTTGCCATATACAAACACTCTCCTTTTATGTAGTTAAAATTAATTTTAGGGAAAAGTCCTGTGAATTTATGTTTTTTATTAAATTCAGACGGAATTATTCCCCAAACTCGTTTGAACGCTCTGGAAAACACCTCTGGCGAGGCATAGCCTAATTTATAGGCAATCTCGGTTATATTGTCTCGCTTTTTGGATATTTCCATTGCTGCCACTGTCATTTTTCGTCTTGTGATATAATCTGAAATGCTTAAGTGGAGTGCGTATCGAAAAATTTTTTCAAGCGACGAAAGTGAAATGAATGAATTTTCTGCAATGGTTTCTCTATGCAAATCTTCATATATATTTTCATCAATATAGTTTATTGCTTCTGTGAGTGCCATGAAATTTTTCATATACACACTTCCTTTGCAAATTAATAAACGTTTATTATGATGTTATTATAGCATAAGATTTATAGATTTACTTGATGTTTTGAGCAAAAAGCGTTAGTCCTATTTATCTTACGTGGTGTGAGGTCTAATATGGACTAACATTTTTTTGAAAACAATAAGGCACAGCCGAAGCCATGCCTTATTATTTTTATGATGCATTACGTAATCGCCACTTCCTTAATAAATGCTTTTAATTCGTCAATAAATCTATAAGGTGCATATTCAGAGTATATTTCCGGGTCATCCAATATTACCACCTGTATGTTTTGTGCTCTTATAGCCTCTAAAGTACCTGGCAAACAGCGTGCTTCATTAACAGTTTTACACTTATATGCAATTGAGCCTATTGCATTAAAGTTTTTTACTACCACATATATATTTTTTTCACCCATTAGCATTTCCCTCCAATTTATTAAGCATATCAACAAAATCATTTTCATTTTGTAATTCACCTTGACAGTAATGTTCAAATAATTTAAAACATATCTCATTACTTTTATATTTATAGGTATATTTGTGCGACCATATATTAAAATCATAATCTTTTTCACACCACAACTGAATTTCAATAGGATATGCTAAATTATCTCTTTGATAATACAAATGGATTGCTCTGTAACCATCATCGTTTAATTTGCCTTGGCGCAAATCTACCACTCTAAAACAATCGGGAAAATCTATGGGATATTCATCTAATTTCACCCTAAAGCCCAAAACATCATTAAAACATTGTTTAAATCCACCGCCGTTTGCTATTGTTTTATGGTATTTACGAATTATTGAATCGTCGCTTTTAAATCTTGAACCAATTAGATTTTCGCTTATTAAAGTGTCAATATAGGTTGTTCTATATCTACCTATATCATCTAATATTTTATCTAAAGGTGTTTTTGAAAGTGAAATTTGCTTTAAACTTTGCCCAAGCGTTGATGTATAAGATAATTTATCTAAAACTGCTTTTTCAATTGTGTTAAACATTTCTGCTAATCTTCCTTTCTGTGTCTTATATCGAGATACTGTCTATAAGACCTCACATCAAAATAAAATGATTTATACAGAGTATGGCTATTATTTGGAGTTAATACTAAAAACAATCTAATATATTTGATAATTCATCAAATGAATAAACAATTTTTCCACCATAATTTTCATTATCACTGTTAAATAAAATCGTGTCGATATTCAAACTGTTTGCAGTATTCAGATTATCCACAC
>CAYJBU010000288.1:0-2346 GCA_964368155.1 uncultured Eubacteriales bacterium
TTCCCAATCTGCTTATAGGCATCATGTATTGTGATACTATTCGGGAATTTAAACTCTTTCGGAAATCCTTGAAAATCCAAACATTCACGTAGAGTTAGTTTTCTTATTCCAAAGTCATCTATCACCACAGGCACTCTATCAGGGTATGTCCCCATATTTGCCGCAAGGGTAGGGCACAAATTATTTTTTACTTTAATAATGCCCCTGTCTTTTATGTGATATATAGAATTTCTGTCCGTTACAATTCTATTCAAATTTTCATACAATGGCGATTCTACATTATAGTAATAAATGTCGTGCTTTCGCTCGGCACGATTGATAATATCGTGTATACTTATTGTCAAATCTATCGGCTCCGGAAAATTAAATCGCTCACACTGCATTTCGTCAAGAAATGCAACAATGAAAATCCTACTCCTTGTTTGAGGTAAATTTCCGTATTCTATAGCTGACATCACTTTGTATTTTACTACATATCCAAATTGGGCAAGTGTGTTGTAAATTACGAGAAAAGTTTTCCCGACATCATGTTCTATGAGGTTTGGAACATTCTCTAAGAAAACAATGGGAGGGCGTTTCTTATCAATCACTCGTGCAATCTCAAAAAACAGGTTGCCTCGTCTATCTGCAAATCCTTTTTGCCTACCTCCAATTGAAAAAGGCTGGCACGGAAATCCTGCAGTCAGTATGTCAAAGTTCGGTATGGTGCTAACATCAACATTTCTGATATCTTTTTCAATTAAATGCTCTGCACCAAAGTTATAACGATATGTTTTACAAGCGGCACTATCAAAGTCGTTAGCCCACACGACTGAATGTCCCGCTTGTTTGAAAGCTATATCAATTCCACCAATGCCACAGAACATTGAAGCTACTCTATAACCGTTCATTGCATTATATATCTCTCAGTAAAACCTGTCTATTCACAGAAAATACATCTCTGATCTTTGCGTGGTCATAGCCACTCTGAGTATAATTCTCTGCCAAACTAATCATATTTGACACACTGATAGCACTGCCATTCACACTGGTTATATCAGCAATATCTTTTATCTGCGAGTCAATATTTGCACCGAATCCACCTGCGATATAAGAGAAAAAGGCAAGAGGGTGCGCTTGTCCTGTCGAGAACTTTTGAATATAGTTATGTACCATTCTGTTTTTATGGTCATTGTTTATAGTGTACTTGCTATATGCCTTGTTATCTATGATGCCAATATAGCCATCACTATCAGATAAGATAAATACATCGGGATTTAGAGGTTTTGCACCGATATGCTCTGCCTCAAACCCAAATACATTCTTAAACAGTTCCACCGTTGCAAGCTCAAAATCAGTAGCTTCATCTCGTCCTTTGAATGCCATTTGGTAGTATTGAGACATAAACCCACCGATAGCACCGGCAGGGTAGAGCCTTTTTAGAATTTCTTCAGTTTCTTTTATAGCTATGCCTGTCTTTTCTGAGATGTTATCAACCAAATTGCTTGTAATTTTAATTATAGGTGTTTTTATGGACTCAGCTATAAATGCTTGCCTTATTCTATGTTCGGCAAACATAAGTGGAGTTATTGTTTTTGTAGCTGTCATATTTCGAGTATCTTTATTATGTTTTGGGTCTACTCCATATTTCCTTTGAAAATACTCTTGACTATGTGGTCTATCAATAAAAGGTGGCGTAACACTAAGTATGTCGTGAACTTCGGGCACTTTATCCTCTATGATAAACATTTTGCCTTGCTCTCTTGCAACAAGCTGTGTATATTCAAGCCAGTTCACTATGGTGTTTGCTATATCCTTTAATCTTGAAAATGATGTTTCGCCTTTGTTCGAGCAGTATTTTTGCAAGAAATCTTTTTCCAAGCAAGCATCACCAAAGTTTCTAAACTCTATAATTCTGTTGACTATGTGTTGATAGCACTTATCAGTTTCATTCTCTGCTTCGGTAATAATAATCTTTGAAATTTCTTCCTCTGTCAAATACTCAATTCTGCTATCACTAAGTAGCTTTAATAGAAATCTAAACGGTCTGATTTTGAACCTGTCTGCAACGCAAACACCCCTACTTACAGAGTAAGCAGAGGGAAACTGATATTTCAACACTTGATTTTTAAGCACACTAACAGGAGAGTCACCCGAAATAAGAGCTTCTCCTGCCAATGTTAGCTTTAATTGACTTGTTGATTCTTGAATAAATGTAAGACCTAAGCTCGCTATCCAAGCCGCATAAGTTCTACCACCGCCAGCGGTTTGATCTCTTCGTTCTCCCACTCGCTTTAACCCAGATTGTTCAAGCATATCTTCAAGGGACAGATGTGTACCTCTATTGCCATCCCACTCGGAATTAAG
>CAYJBU010000289.1:0-2344 GCA_964368155.1 uncultured Eubacteriales bacterium
CGATGTAAAAAAGCACGGCTTATTCAGTATTGTAAGAAGCGAGAATAGCACCATCCCAAACACATTAAAACTATTAGAAGAACACTTCAAACTTTAAGGATTATTTTTAGGGCAACTGATTAACTTATATGCGAAAGGCAGATAGTGACCATAAAAGTCATTATCTGCCTTGTTTTTGCTTAAATAAAAAAACTCTAAAAAAATACCTAAAGGCATTTCTTAGAGTTTTGGCGGAGAAGAAGGGATTTGAACCCTTGCGCCAGTCACCCGACCTACTCCCTTAGCAGGGGAGCCCCTTCACCACTTGGGTACTTCTCCAATTTTATTTGATTTAATAATCCAATAAATAAAAAAATGGCGGAGAGGAAGAGATTCGAACTCTTGGTCCCTTTCGAGATCACTAGTTTTCAAGACTAGCTCCTTAAACCGCTCGGACACCTCTCCATTTTTTATACTTCGCTGATAAAATAACCAACTGCAAGAAATATAATACCATAATACTCTTGCAGTTGTCAAGTGTTTTTAATAAAAAAGTTAAATAATTATTCAGTTTCTTCATTACTCTTTGTCGCTATGATAACTAATCTTCCGTTAACTGAAGAATAATCACATGTAACAAGCGTAATAAATTCATCTCCGAATTTCGGATCAACGTCTGTATCAAGAACATTTCGTCTATCAACATTATCTACAAAATTCTCAAACTCTTCGTCAGAATTCGAATGTATAAAATTATAGAATTGAAAGTGCCCGTTTCCTATAGACACATCAATTGAAAATGCTGCATAAACTTCATACTCTGCACGCTCTTCCAGAGTATCAAATCGAATAATTTTATGCTCTTCATAATAATCTTGATTTTTGTAATTAAGTGTGTCTGCAAACATCGTTCCATCAAACATGTTATGACCATAGATTACTATATTGTCACTGTTCGGTGAAACAGTGCAACTCTCGCCAACAAACGGAACTCCACTATCTGCATAGTTCCCATCAAAGTCTCGTCTCAAATAATACTCTTCATCTGCAGGGGTATGGACTACTGGATAATTTACTTTTGTGTCATCAATTTTAATCCAACCTACCATGTCATTATTTTCCTGATGCAAGGTGTTATAAGCTTCCAAAATTTTGTCGTCTTCTGAAACTTCAGGAACATCGGAATTTCCGCTAACTTCCGTATCGTCATCGGTGTTATCTTCGTCATCTTCTGAATCTTTGATTGCTTCGTCAACAATATCTGCTAGCTCATTAAACCTGTCATCTTCTTGCTTAGAATTCATGAAATACATAACAATATTATAAAGAGATACTAAAAAAACAATGATTAAAACCACTAAAACTACATTTACAATTATTTTGCTCTTGTTCGACTGCGAATATCTGTGTTTACTCATATAAAATCCTTTTTATCTTGTAGTTAAATCCTGTACATCAAATTATTCTAACATTTTTACATAATAAAATCAATGATAAAATGTAAAATTTCTATTTTTGAGTAAATACAGCCTTTTTCTGTGCGCAAATCGGACATTCATAATCATCGGGTAAATCTTCAAAAGGAATATCACCATCATACTCATATGAACAAACAGAGCAAATATAACCTGCGTTTTCGTCCGATTGTGGCAATTCGCTTTCAGGGATATAAGTCGGAGCAGTTTTAGGAGCTCTACCCTTAACCACTTTGTGATAATAAGAATAAGTCATCGGATTTCCGCCTTCTAATGTATCACAGTCCGCTACTTCTCCAAGGAAAATTGTGTGAGTTCCACAATCCATAGAACTAATCACATTACAGATAAAATAAGCGCATGATTCAGAAAGAACAGGCAATCCATCAATCATTTGATAGTCAACTTCTGAAAACTTATTAACAGTTCTAGACGAAGAAAAGCCAAATGTTCCTATAATCTTAGCGTCAATTTCTTCAGGTAAAACATTTACAACAAACTTCCCCTCATTAACAATACTCTCGTGCGTATAATTCTCTTTATTGATACTAACCGCAATTGTTGCAGGCTCAGCAGTTACTTGCATTGTGCTGTTTGCTATACAGCCCACAGGATTTTTATCCTTACATAGACTTGAAACTACGTAAACTCCGTACGACATCTTTGTATAAGCTAGCATATTCATAATTTTGACCGTCCTTTCACATCTTAAGCACTTATATAATATACCTAAATGTATTTAATTTAATTCTACCATATATATCTTGCAATATCAATATATTTGGTTGATTTTTTTGGTAAAGAATGATAAACTATATAAGAGATTAATAACTTGCCTAGCCGAGCTCATGTAATCCGAACCCGTTTTAAAAGTACTGTGTGGGCTTACT
>CAYJBU010000290.1:0-2297 GCA_964368155.1 uncultured Eubacteriales bacterium
CATTTTACCACAAATTGAGCTGTACTTCAATTTTCATTTAACTTAACAATACGAAAATATTTGCAGGGAGGATTCATATGATGCTCACAACAGGTACGGCAGTAATTGACGATGACAAAAGAGAATATGTTCTTGGAGAAGCAATTGGACAAGGTGGATTTGGAACCGTGTTCAAGGCAATAAGAACTGGTGACAACGAAATCTTTGCGGTAAAAGTTTTGCAATCGGCCTTTAATTCTGAAAAAGATATGTTATCATTCCAGAACGAGATTGCTCAATCACAATTTATCACATCCGATAATGTTATTAAATATATTTATTCTCATGATGGGACAGCACACAAAGAATATCCGCCTTATATAATTATGGAATATGCAAACGATGGAACACTTGCAGAACTTATTGAGCAGCGTAAAAAGAATAGTAATCACTTCACTGAAGATGAGCTTACCAAAATGTATCTGCAATTATGCACAGGAATGAAAGCTATAAACGATGTGCTTGTTCATCGAGATATTAAACCTGAAAACATTCTGATAAAAGATGGGATATTAAAAATCAGCGACTTTGGTTTGTCAAAATTATCTGAGGATGCAACACGAACATTGACTTTTAAAGGATATGGGAGCAGAAAATATGTTGCACCGGAAGCATGGAACAATGACAAGAACACCGTTCAAATGGACATATATTCTATGGGGATAGTCTTTTATGAATTAGCTACTTTAGAATACCCGTATGAACTTAAAACAGAGGCACTTGATGAATATAAAAACGCACATTTACGATACCCAATAACTCCAGCAACAAAGCACAACACAAAACTATCGCCAAGTAAAGTATCCATCATTAACAGAATGCTTGAAAAACCTATTAAAAGAAGATTACAACAGTGGGATGAAATTATTAATATAATCGACACACCTATCTTGCCTAACACAAGCATTAATATAGTTGCTGAATCTTGGGTGAGAGATCTAAATGCATTTGATAATGTTCGACAAATTCAAGAAAACAACGAAGCAAAGCAATTAAATGAAAAATCAGAGCATTGTCGCTTCATTCATTCGCAGTTTGAAAATGGGATAGCAAATTTAATTAACGAAGCAGTAGTAACATCAAATGAACGCTATGCTGGGAATGATAAAATTAGATTTGATAAGGAAATTTATACAACCAACACTGAGCCTGAATACGCATGGTGGACGATGTATATTCCACCAAATGGCGAAATTAAGATTACTGTTGAGGTCATATTAAAAGAAAATCATGAAAGACCATCAATGAATTCTACTCATAACGGTATCAAAGAAAATTACACTCCAAAACACAGAAATAAAAATATATTAGCGTGGGTTGAGATTTCCAATCAGAAAGGAAACGGATTCAATTTACTTTTGATAGATAGTGGCGATTTATATGGTAATTGGATCATCATGAATAATAAAAATAATTTTAGCAATGGAACTGAAAAACAACGAGCTGAACCATTTGCCTTTAAGTTGAGTGAGTTAGCAAAAGAAATAGAGCGTTCATATTTGTACAGATCAGAGTTTGAGTCTTTTAGTGAAGAACTTTTTTTTCAAAAGTTTGAACAAATTAAGTTTTTTGCTAATATCTAATCATATACCGGAGGTTAAAACAAGATGGAAATTTGTTCAAAAACAATAGTTGAGCTTAAAGGAATGAAATTTTTCATCCCATCTTACCAAAGAGGGTACCGATGGGAGAATCAAGAAGTAACGGCGCTGCTTGATGACATTTTAGAGTTTTCTACTGAAAGTGATAGGCAATATTGCCTGCAACCACTCATTGTTAAAAGAAAAAACAATGACTTTTATGAAGTTGTTGATGGACAACAACGCCTTACGACCATATACATATTCATGAAAATAGCATCACAAGAGATACGTTCAGCTACACCTCCTTTTGAAATTGAATATGAAACACGCGAAAATAGCAAAAAGTTTTTGCAGTCACTTTCTGATGATTACGACACCTCGTCAGCTGATTCAAATATAGATTTTTTTCATATGAAAAATGCGTATGATACGATTAATCAATGGTTGGAAAAGCAACCGGATAAATCAGTAGCAATTCAGCAACTCAACACCAAAATTAGAATGAGTGTGTTTTTTGTGTGGTACGAAATCAATGCTGAAGCAAATGCAATTGAGTTGTTTTCAAAAGTGAACTTAGGGAAAATACCCTTGACAAATGCAGAATTGATAAAAGCGTTACTTTTGAATAAAGATAACTTCAAAACAGAAGATTACTACAAGAAACAGCTTGAAGTA
>CAYJBU010000291.1:0-2280 GCA_964368155.1 uncultured Eubacteriales bacterium
GCGAGGTGCAAAATGAACGAAAAAAAATTCGATGGAATGGGAAAGATTTACGCTAAATTTCGACCCACATACCCCAATCAACTTTTTGACTATTTATACACAAATACAGGCTTCACCTCTCAAAGTGTCATTGCAGATATAGGTGCGGGAACAGGGATATTTAGCAAAAAATTACTCGAAAAAAATTCCACAGTTATTGCTATTGAGCCCAATTTAGATATGTCGAAAACTGCAACGCAAATACTTTCAAGCTTTCCAAACTTTTCGGTTATTAATGCTCCGGCAGAAAGAACAACTTTAAAAGATAATAGTGTCGATTTCATTACTGTGGCACAGGCGTTCCATTGGTTTGATAAATTGAAATTCAAGACTGAGTGTAAAAGAATTTTAAAAGAAAATGGGCTTGTGGTATTAGTTTGGAATTCACGTGATTTCAGTAGTGAAATTGTCAAAGGAAATGAGGAAATCAACAAAAAATATTGCCCTAATTTCAAGGGTTTCGCCGGTGGATATGAAAAAGACAACTTTTCAGATTTTTATGAAAATTCGTATGAAATACTCACCTTTGATAATCATTTGTCCTTTGAAAAAGAAAATTTTATTGGAAGAAATCTCTCGTCTTCATATGCACCAAAGGAAAAAGATATAAATTATCATGATTATATTGAAGCTTTGACGAAATTATTTGATAAATATTCGGATAACGGAATTTTAACTCTCCCCAATTATACTGATTGCTATATTGGTCAGGCTAGTAAGAAATAATAAATTATATATGAGAGGAAGTGCTTACCATAATACTAACAGTAACATTAAACACTGCGATAGACAAGCAGTACATAATAGATGAAATGTTGCCTAAAACCGTTATGAGGGTGTCAGAAGTTCATGACACTGCTGGTGGAAAAGGTCTTAATGTTTCAAGAATCGCCTCTTTGGGTGGTGAAAAAGTCTGCGCAATGGGTTTTGTCGGAGGAAGCGCTGGCGAGCGTTTTTTGAATTTAATCGACGACCCCAACATCGAAAAAAGTTTTACTTTTGCAAAAGGAGAAACCAGAAACTGCATTAATGTTCGTGACAAAGCAACGGGTAAAAGCACCGAGTTTTTAGAGCCTGGTTTTCCTATTGATGAAGAGGACAAGCAAAAATTCTTGAATGATTACAGGGCTAAACTTCAAAGCGCTGATATCGTAACTCTTGGTGGAAGCATGCCAAAAGGTTTACCCTTTGATTTCTATAAAACTTTAATTGAAATAGCAAAAGAGTACAATAAACCTGTAATTTTAGACACAAGCGGAGAAAGCTTAAAAGCATCGCTTAGCGCCGCTCCGTGGTTGGTAAAACCAAACACAGATGAAATCAAACAGATTTTAAATGTTGATATAAATAATCTTGACGAAATTATTGCCGCCGCTCACAAAATCAGAGAGTTAGGCCCTGAAGTCGTCGCTGTTTCGCTTGGAAAAGACGGTGTTTTAATCGTTTGTGAAGAGGGCGTTTACAGAGGAATTACCCCAGATATCCCTGTTGTCAACACAGTTGGATGTGGAGACAGCATGGTTGCAGGTTTTGCAGTGGGCAAAAAAAGAAATTGGTCAATGGAAGATACAATCGCTTATGCGGTTGCAGTTTCGACAGCCAACGCTCTTTCACTGGGAACAGGCACATATAACAAAGCGGATTTAGAAAAAGTTACACCACTTTGTACAGCGCAAAAAATAAAATAATTTTAAAGGAGCTTTTAAAATGTCAGAAGTTATCAATCAAAACATTATCCCAACAAGAAAACTCTACACAGGCGAAGAAATGCCTTGCATAGGTATGGGAACATTCGGTTCAGACAGATTTACTCCAGAGCAAGTTTCAGCAGCAGTTTCAGGTGCAATTGATGTAGGATACAGACTGTTCGACTGCGCTTCTGTTTACGGAAACGAAAACCTTATCGGTCAAGTTTTTGCAGATGCAATCGGTGCTGGAAAAGTTAAAAGAGAAGAACTTTTCATTACTTCAAAAGTATGGAATGACCAACACGGAAAAGGCGAAGTTCTGCTTGCTTGCGCTAAATCTTTAAGAGATTTACAATTAGATTATATCGACTGTTACTTCGTTCACTGGCCTTTCCCAAACTATCATGCACCCGGCTGTGATGGCGATTCAAGAAATCCAGATTCTATTCCTTTCTCTGTCGAAAAATTTATGGCAACATGGAAACAAATGGAAAAATTACACGACATGGGTCTTGTTAAAAACATCGGTATGTCAAGCATGACAATTCCAAAA
>CAYJBU010000292.1:0-2276 GCA_964368155.1 uncultured Eubacteriales bacterium
CATCAAAAACATCTGTGTAATTTAAATTTTCTGGAATTGTGATTTGCAGTGTTCGACTCCCGTTGTTTTTTTCCTCACCAAAATTTGTTAGATTTAAGAATAGTGCAAACAGGCAAGCTATTACAGAGAATACCACTGCAAAACCTATATAGCCCATGCCGATGGTAAGACCTGTGCACATTGCTGTGAAGATTGCTACAATCTCTTTTGCTGTGCCTGGAACAGAGCGAAAACGAACCAAACTAAATGCTCCCGCTACTGCAACTCCTGCACCAATGTTTCCGTTTACCATAA
The DNA here is from genome assembly GCA_964368155.1 of uncultured Eubacteriales bacterium. GTDB lineage: Bacteria > Bacillota > Clostridia > Oscillospirales > Acutalibacteraceae > SIG603. Next base: position 295 of record CAYJBU010000292.1, read on the forward strand.
TAATGACCATTGCAACTGCAAGGGGTAGCAGTGCTAGTGTCACCACAAAACTCTTTGTACTTTTAGTTTTTAATGCATACATCTTTGCCATGAACACACCTAAGATGATTGAAGAAACCATGCATATTAGGAAATCTGTTATATCTATACTCACTGCTGCTGTGATATCAAAAACACTGCTAAAAAAATCATTAGGCATTTGCTACACTCCTTAAACTTTCAATAAATTGTGGTGAAAAATATGTCCTATACGCAGTTCCATATTTTGAAAACGAAGTCTTGAATATATGGTTTTCGCTTAAAAACTCCAAAAACCAACTTGGTAGCCCCATAACCGTTTTGACTTCCAGAAGAACATATTCGCTCCCTAAAACCTCTTTGTCTCTTTCACTGCTATAAAGCGACACATCACTATCCCTTGCCATGATGTTAAAATCAAAGGTAAGCCTAAAATTTTCATCAAGGCTTGAGAAAAATGCTTCTCGCTCATAAGACAGATACACTTTAGGTTTAATTTCATCATAGCAATTTTTGAAATAGTCAATTTCGCTAAGTATCTGTGAGTGTTCCACAGAATCGGCACCATTACATAGGTATCCAAAAACTTTGTATTGCTCTGAATACACTCTTCTTTTATACACGACTCCGTTATATTTTTTCTTTAATTCTATAAAGGCTGTTGCATCATCACTTGGTTCTCCATAGCATCGAACTCTAAGTTTTTCCTTATATTTTGGTTTTTCTAGTGAATGTCTTATTATCCTATAATCATCGGTGTCAAAATAAATGTTAGAAATTTTATGCCTTCCATAATTATCTAGTTTCATATCTGATGGCATATGATTTAGCAGGTTTTCATACTGTTTTACCGTTAAAATATATTTAAGTTCATATCTTTTAAAATTTGTCTGTGCCATATATATTACCAACCTTTCTGTTATATGGTAGTTTTGAGGTAAGATGATTTATACAATAAGAATACAACTCAAAACTAAATATTGTAATTTGCTTTTCAATTTTTGCTCCTCTTTGTTTTACATCTATATAATATAAATTTAACCTTAAATATACTTAAAAAAATAAATTTATTTTAATATTATAGTCAAACCAATACAAAACCCAAACTGACCAGCAGGTAAAAATCCGTTTAACTGCGTTGTCGTCAGTCGCAATAGAGCAACTATTACTCCCTCCTCCGCCTTGTTAAACAAAATTTTACCTTTGCTGTCTTTGTACGTTTTTTGTATTGGTTCGACTATAAAAATTCACCTCACAATTCTTCATTGCAAGGTGATAAAATTTTTCCACTAGTTAAAAAATAACAGAAATCATTATTTCTTTTCCTGTTTTACATTCAGCCGAGATTTTAGCCCCATGCATATCACAAATAGCCTTTGCAATTGAAAGGCCTATTCCATAACCCTTCACCTCGCTGTTTCGTGATTCATCTCCACGATAAAACCTCTCAAACCAAAGATTGTGTTTACCAATTTCAATATCTTCACAGCTATTCTCTATAGTAAAAATCTTTTTGATTCCTACTGCACGCAAACACAGTTTTATTTCTGTGTTTGGTAGTGCGTATTTGATAGCGTTTTCACTTAGTATTCCAATTAAATTTCGGACATAATGTTCATCTCCAATGTAAGAGACATTTGAATCTACATCTAATACTAAACTAAGATTTGAACTCTTTACCCTTGAAGAAAATTCATTTGCAATATCCGTTATTGCATCAGAAAGCGAAAAATCTGTTTTGATTAGTTCTATTTTCTCATCAAGCTTTGTAAGCGAAACAAGATTTTCTACAAGTGTGTCCAGTCGTGATATTTGTGTTTTTATGCTTTCTGTCCATTCATCTTCACCACCCTCAATTTCTATAACATCACAATCGGCTTTTATTATAGCAAGTGGTGTCTTAAACTCGTGGCTAACATTTGTTATAAAACCTTTTTGTCTTTCATAACTATCTGCAATAGGTG
>CAYJBU010000293.1:0-2266 GCA_964368155.1 uncultured Eubacteriales bacterium
AAAAAAGTGAAAATAATAATTAAAATTAAAAATGTATTGACACAAATGTAATTATGTGTTACATTGGTATCAATACAATGATACGGAGGTTGTTATGAACACAAAAATAGAATTGCTAATAAAGTTAACAGAATTATCAGAACAAATTAGGCATAGTAAAAAACATAGTCACAGACACGAGGATAAAGACTGCAACAAAACGAAACGCCATCATAGTCACGACTGTGGTTGTGAAAAAAGCGACAAATCTGATAGAGGTAGAGGGAGAAACAAGTTATCTTTTACTGCAAAAAGAACGCTTTGTATTTTGCTTGAAGAAGAAAGCATTAATCAAAGGAGTATTTCCAAAATGCTGGGAGTCAGTGCCCAAACTGTTTCAGAAATGATTAAAAATCTTGAAAATAAAGAAATAATTGTCAAAACGCAAGGAGAGATCAACAACGAAAATTTTATTTCTCTAACAGAAAGTGGAAAAGAAACTGCACTTGAAACTAGTAAGAGGATTACAGAAAGAGCCGATAAAACATTTAGCGGTTTGACACAGGAAGAGATAAAAGTTTTAGGGGTTATACTAGATAAAATAGGTCAAAACAATTTGAACTACAAGGATTAGGAGGAAATGTATGGGTTTATTAAAACAATATTGCAAACCACATTTGCTCCATGTCAGCCTAGCTCTTGTTCTCAAAGTTGCTTCAACAGGGTTTGCTTTGTTCTTGCCATGGGCATTTGCATATTTGGTTAATGAAATTGTTCCGTTAAATTCATCCGATATGCTATTAGCTTGGGGAGTGGTAATGATAATTGCGGCTTTAGCAACAATGCTGTTGAGTTTGTGGGCAGCACATTTAAGCGTAAAGTTTGGTGTGGATGTATCAAAGGATATAAGAGAAGAAGTATTTCGAAAATCTTGTGATATGGACTGCGAAAAAATAGATGGGTTTGGTATATCTTCGGTGGTTTCAAGACTGACCACAGATATCGCAAGTATACAGCTTTTTTTATCGAAGATAATGACAAAGGGAACTGCTACAATCCTCACATTTGTTGGAAGTCTTTTGTCGGTCACACTCTTAGATTTCAGATTAGCGATTATTATGTTTGCTATTGTACCCTTCATTGCGATAACCGTTTATTTTACCACTAAAATAGGCTTTAAAAGATTTAAAGAAACCAAAAAGGTCAATGACGGGTTAGTGAAAGTAATAAGAGAGAATATAATAGGAATAAGAGTTGTTAGAGCGCTTTCCACTTTTGAAAGAGAAAAGGATAATTTCGACAAGGTTAATGATTTGTTGAGAGAAAAAAGTATAAAAGCTTCAATTGTAGATGCGATAGGAACACCGTCTATGAGATTGTGGGTTAATCTTGGAATGGTGGCAACACTGATGGCGGGAGCCTATTATATAAGAGGTTCTGAAAGTGATGTAGCTTCACTGATTGCGTTCATGAGTTATTTTACCATGGTGCTCACTTCGCTTATCGGGATAGGTCAACTTTTTACAATGTATGCGAGATGCGCTGCAGCTGCAAGCAGAATTTCAGAAGTGCTACAAACAGAAAACAGAGAGTACGAAGATGTTTCTGACACAGCTAAAAGCGATAATTTTATTGAGTTCAGAAATGTGAATTTTTCATATGGCAACAATGTAGAGGTGCTTAAAAATATCTCATTCACGCTGAAAAAAGGCGAAACTTTAGGTATAATCGGCTCAACCGGTTCGGGTAAATCCACAATAATCAGCCTTGCTTTAAGATTATATGAACCTGATAGTGGAGAAATATTTCTTGAAGGAAAGCCTATTAACTCGTATTCTAAAGAAAAGCTATATGAAAAATTCGGTGTTGTATTCCAATCTGATATAATTTTTGCCGAGAGCGTGAGTGACAACATAGCCTTTGGTCGAGATATTACACAGGAGCAGATAAGGGCTGCAAGCATTTCTGCACAGGCGAAAATTTATGTGGATAAGCTGAAAGAAGGCTATAACACCCTGATAAATATAAGAGGGCAAAACATGAGCGGAGGCGAAAAACAGAGAGTGTTAATTTCGAGGGCACTTGCTGGAAATCCAAAAATTTTGGTGCTAGATGACGCAACAAACGCCCTTGACTACAAAACAGATGCTAATTTGCGTGTCGCTCTCTCTAATAGTTATGTAGGAACAACTAAGTTGTTTGTTTCTCAAAGAGTGGCAACAATAATCAACGCAAACAAGATTATTGTACTTGATAAAGGTGAAATAATTGCTCAGGGTAGTCACAA
>CAYJBU010000294.1:0-2266 GCA_964368155.1 uncultured Eubacteriales bacterium
CGATGCAGTAACCGACTGGAAAGAAAAAGAGAAGACCCATTTTAGAAATGCAGAGAATAGAGAAAAGTCGCTTAGATATCTTGAAAAAACTGTAAGCGATGATTTTAGTGAGGGAATGCTTTTGCATCTATATTTTGATTATAAATGGGACGAAGTAATGATAAAGAGTTTTATTAATCATATAGGCGAAGATTGGTTTAAAGCGTATAGAAAAGAGTTGTCAATCACAGGAAGCTATTTTTATCATAGGCTTGAATACGCTGAGCAAATATGGGATATGATTGACAAAATATCCATTAATCTGTATAAACCTGTGCCATCTGCCACTAATGGTGAACTTAAAGATTTTGTTCATAGGAATTATGTTTGGCATCAAAATACAGTTTGTTCAGAGAGCTATTTTTTTACAGAGAAAGTAGTAACTGACTTCGTTAAAGAAACCGCTGAAGAATTTATCATGTGGAGAAATTTATTCTAAAATTTCACAATAATAATAAAAAGCTTGCATTCTAACATAATTTGATATAAACTATATTAGTTAATTCAGTTAGGAGTAATAACTATGAGTATATTAAATGTAGAAAATCTTAGTCATGGTTTTGGTGATCGTGCAATTTTAAGTGATGTAAGCTTTCGCCTTTTAAAAGGCGAACATGTCGGGTTCATCGGTGCAAATGGTGAGGGTAAATCGACATTTATGAACATAATTACAGGTTCTTTAATGCCTGATGAAGGCAAAATTGAATGGAGTAATAATGTCAAGGTGGGCTATCTTGACCAACATACTGTTTTAAGTAAAGGTCAAAGCATTAGAGACGTTTTAAAGTCAGCTTTTGCTCCACTTTTTGATTTAGAAGAGCGAATGAATGATATTTGCGACAAAATGGGAGATGCTACAGACACCGAGCTTGATGAAATGATGGAAGAGTTAGGCAATATCCAAGACACACTTGCGTTGCGAGATTTTTATGTTGTAGATGCAAAGGTAGAAGAAGTTGGGCGCGCCTTGGGCCTTGAAGATATAGGTTTTGACAAAGGCGTGACAGAACTCAGCGGAGGACAGCGCACGAAAGTGCTTCTTGCAAAACTACTCTTAGAGAAACCAGATATCTTGCTTTTGGACGAGCCTACAAACTATCTTGACGAGGTGCATATCACGTGGCTTAAAAGATATCTTATTGATTATGAGAACGCATTTATCTTGATTTCCCATGACATACCATTCTTAAACAGTGTTATTAACCTTATTTACCATGTTGAAAACGCCCAGCTTACACGATATGTCGGAGACTATGATAAATTTACAGAAGTCTATGCCATAAAAAAATCACAGCTTGAGGCAGCTTATAAGAGACAACAGCAGGAAATTAGTGAGCTAAAGGATTTTGTTGCACGAAACAAGGCTAGAGTTTCCACAAGAAATATGGCAATGTCTAGGCAGAAAAAACTTGATAAAATGGAGATAATAGAGCTTGCAAAGGATAAGCCGAAACCTGAATTCAACTTTAAAGAAGGACGAACAGCAAGCAAATATATTTTTAGAACAATTGATTTAGTCATAGGTTATGACTCGCCTCTTTCCAGTCCTTTAAACTTAGAAATGGAGCGAGGACAAAAAATAGCACTAACTGGAGCAAACGGAATTGGAAAGACTACTTTGCTAAAAAGCCTCATGGGGAAAATCCCAGCAATCAGCGGTAACTCAGAACTTGGTGATTATCTTGAAATAGGATATTTTGAACAAGAGGCAGACTACAGTGCCAACAAAACTTGTATTGAGGAAGTTTGGCAGGAATTCCCGTCATACGACCAACGAGAAGTGAGAAGTGCGCTTGCAAAATGCGGACTTACTACAAAGCACATTGAGAGCATGGTGAAAGTTTTAAGCGGTGGTGAGCAGGCAAAAGTTAGGCTTTGTAAACTAATTAATCAAAATACGAATGTGCTGCTTTTAGACGAGCCTACAAACCATTTGGATGTTGACGCAAAAAGCGAGCTAAAAAGAGCACTTAAAGCATATAAAGGCAGTATAGTGCTTATATGCCACGAACCCGAGTTCTACTCTGATATAGTGGACAGAGTGATTAACTGCGAGGAATGGACGACGAAATCTGTTGAGAGCTATTGAAATTTTTACTAATTAATAAAAGGGGTTGTCTCATTAAGGTGAATTTGCACAAAGAAATGTAGGGGAGGTCACCTACAACCTGTTTGTAAAATTCGCTCACAGAGCAAATTTTACGGCTTATCTTGATACTTTCTGCTG
>CAYJBU010000295.1:0-2229 GCA_964368155.1 uncultured Eubacteriales bacterium
TATTACTGGGGGTTTGTATGGTGTTCTCGCTTGTGGCGTGTGATACAAACGAGGGAACACCGCAGGTTGTGGGGTCTTGCTTTGTGGTCTTTAATATGGCAAGGCGTTGGGTACTTAGCCTACACCACAAACATGGCCAGTTTGACTGGGCCGGGCCCGCAATTCTCTTCGCCTGCCTGGTCTTTTCCTTAACTGCACCGCTCTATATTTGGGATGTGGTTGGTGTATAGTTGAAAAGGTCGCACGTTTAATTAATATTATTTCATACCCCATTTTGCAAGTGATTGCAATGTCGGAATAAGCTCCTTAGATTTTTCTGTAATAAAATATTCAACTCTGATTGGCATTTCATTATATTGTACTCTTGTAATTAATCCATCTTTTTCTAAATCTTTTAAAGAAGAAGCAAGCATCGTGTTTGTAATTCCATTTACTTTTTTCATAAGTTCGTTATACCTAATACCCTCACTGGATGAAAGCACACAAATAATTGGAATTTTCCATTTGCCACCGATTTTTTTAAGAGCCATTTGTAAAGGGCATTCTTCCCCACACGGGCAATGGTCAGCTTTATATTCACTCATATTTTTCTTATCTCCTCATATTTATATGCGTTATTGACTATATATTTTTTCTATGCTATTATTATATCAACTCAGAAAAAAAAAGTCAATCATAAAAACTTATCAAGGAGAATGAAGAATGAAAAATTTAGGAAAAGTAAAAGCATTATTTTCAGACCCAAAAGCTGCAAAAATCATATCAACAATTTCAGCCGAGGGCGAACTACACGCTATTGTTGCTGGAACTGTTGTTGTATTAAACGAGGACACATTGGCATTTGCTGAAGTATATATGAAAAAAACAGCAAAAAATCTTTCCGACAATGGTAAAATTGCGATTTTAGCAGAAAAAGGTATGGATTCATATCTTGTGAACGGCAAAAATCTCCTTAGACATACTGACGATGCTATTTACACAGAATTAAGTGATAAATTCGCATTTTTAGGTAGACCAATTTTAGCTATATGGACTTGCGAAATTGATAAAATATTTAACCAAGGTGGAAATCCAGAAGTTGGAACTCAATTATTCTAAATGTCAATTAATCACGTTTTTAAATGATATTGGAATGAAATAAGATATTTTATTAAATTGAATTTAGGAGATTATTATGAAATCAAAAGTAGTTTATTACACAAAATCTGGAAACACAAAGAAAATAGCTGACGCATTCGGAACAGCACTTTCCTGTGAAGTTACAGATACCAGTAAAACACTTAACGAATTTGTTGATGTTTTATTTCTTGGAGCGTCCGTATACAAGCTTGGAATAGATAAAAGTGTAATTGAGTACATCAATAATTTAGATTCAAAGATTGTTGGAAGTGTGGTTGTTTTTTCAACTTCTGCCTTTGCAGATAGCGGATATTCAACTCTTGTTAAAGCGTTTGCAGATAAAGCTATTAAAGTACAGGATAAGCATTTTTACTGTAAAGGCTCATTTTTGATGATGAATAAAAATCGTCCGAATGAAAATGACATTAATACAGCTAAAGTTTTCGCAAATGAAATTATGCAAAATTGTGAGGAGAATAAATAATGAATAAACTAAATGTTTTATGGACAACGGCAGAGCTTGCTACAGTTGAAAATATGCTTTGTATGTATACCATTAATTCAATGAAAAATGGTTGGTGGGATGCTATTAATGTTGTAATTTGGGGGCAATCTTCAAAGGCAGTAGCAGAAGAACCTATTGTAAGAGAAGTTATTAAAAAAATGCTTGATAGTGGCGTAACAGTTGAAGCTTGTAAAGCCTGTGCAGATAAATATGGTACTTCTAATTTGCTTGAAGAATTAGGCGTAACTGTAAAATATATGCAAGCACTTACCGATTACATTAGAAACGATGACCACTTAATTACTATATAATAGGGGTTTCGTACTGAAGATGAAAGTTAAGGTGTTTTTATCATTTAATACTGTTTATGTTGATTAGCTTTTCGCAGCATATTAGATTGTCGTGATTCTAATAAATATGAACTTAAAACGCTAAAGCTGAGATGCACAAAAATAAAAGGCACAAACTTAAAAGTTTGTGCCTTTTATTTTCACTATCCTTATGCAAGTATTAACTGGGATGTGGTGGGGATATAGCAAACAAAAAACCGGTGCCTTGCTTTAATGCTTGGCACAGGTTTGGGGTTGGATTAGGTGGATTTTGCG
>CAYJBU010000296.1:0-2136 GCA_964368155.1 uncultured Eubacteriales bacterium
CACAGTAAAACCTCCAAGTATGTTCTAACTTTTTCTTCCACTTTTAATAGTTTTGCATACTGTGATAACAGTGGAATATCTTTATTTGCATAGTCCATATATCGTTTAAACGCTGTGCTAATAACACCTGTATCTACTTTATTTCGAGTAAGCAAGATGTCGCACAATGTTTTTTCTATTGAGTATACATTAATTTTGTTGCCAGATGTACTGTTCATTTCTATAATACCTTGATTATAAATTTCTTTTTTACTTTGATAACAAAGAACACCTTCAGTTTTCACACTCGTAAGATTATAGCCTTTCGGGAATGTCATTTGATATTTTATTGGAGTTCTATCGGTTAAATCATGCAAAAACAAGGCTGTTTCATGAGAGAATATACCTTTTTTAAACCTTGACTGCAAGTTAATAAAGTCATCATCCCAAGAATTTGGCAAAATATATACACCTCGTGCTGTTTTTTCAAGTTTGCCACTATCACAAAGATTTTTGAGTATACCTCTACTGATATTTTGTTCAGATAACATTTTTGTTGTAACTATTCCATTATTTTGTTTTGCAATATTTATAATAATATTGGATTGTGTCATGATTATCACCACCAAACTAATTGACTTTTATGCTTTATATTGTATATCAAGTAAGCATAAAAGTCAATTTATTTTAGATATTTAATTCACTATTTTAAAAATCTCTCTTAGTATTTCATAATCATTTTTATCAAATTTATTTTCTTTTATTAAATCGTTTATCTCTTGTAACTCACCCCTAATCGCTTTAACGACTCTCGGATTAGCTTGTATAACCATCTCCCTATCTTGTAGCCTATGCATAATGTAGTCCTGCTTGCTCATACCACTCAGCCTTACAAGTCTTTCTATATCAGCCCATTCTTCTGGTGAAACTCTAAAGCTCACCGTTTTACTTCGCCATCTGTTTTTCTTATCCATTACTTTGTGTGACATATTAAGCGCACCTTTCTATTGATAATTTATTTGCAATTTCACCTTGTTTAGTAGGGAATAGGTGAGCATATCTGTAAGTTATATCTATACTCTCATGCCCAAGTCTGTCTGCTATTGCCACTGCCGAGAACCCCATATTGATTAGAAGTGAGCAGTGAGAATGTCTCAGGTCATGATTTCGTATCTTTTTAACCCCAGTTCGCTTACATCCTCGTGCCATTTCATTTTGCAGATATGACTTCGTTACTGGGAATATCCTATCTGTCGGTGCTATCTTGTACAGGCTGTCAATATACTCCTCAATTTCTTCACAGAGGAAGTTAGGCATTGATATAACTCTCTTGCTTTTTGGTGTTTTCGGATCTGTTATAATATCTTCGCAGTTAATTCTTTGGTAACTTTTGTTTATTCTCAGTATCGACTTTTTGAAGTCAAAATCTTCTTTAGTCAAGGCTAATAATTCGCCAGACCTTATACCAGTCCAGTATAAAATTTCATAAATGTAGTAGCTCATCGGCTTATCCAACATGGCATCTGAGAATTTCAGATATTCTTCTTTTGTCCAGAATAGCATTTCTTTGGTTTTCCCTTTGCCCATATTCCCAGCCTTTTGGGCTGGGTTTGAGCCAAGTTCGTAAAACGATTATGTCAAGCATAAACAAAAAATAATTTTACATAAAAACTCACCTTGCCGATTTTCCAACCAACAAGGCGAGTTTTTGCTATGCACAAAGATAATAGGGTTTACAACTCTTATAGGTCGGTTATTATCTCTATTTCATCTGTACTAAACCATTCGTTATTTTCAGCAGTTTGTTTAACCGCTAATTCATTGTCTGTATATGCAACAATCGCAAGGCTACTTCTTGCTCTGGTACAGGCAACGTAAAATAGTCTTTTAGTGCGATTGATACTTGTGTCCTTGCCCTCGTTTTCATTTTGTAAATCTGTGCTCGTTTTTTCTTTTGCACCAAACAGTTTGTCATAACTAAACAAAAAACCTCTGGCTTCTTGGTCACTCATAATTACTGCTACTCTCTCGAATTCTAACCCCTTTACACCTTGGTGAGTATCAAATGCAGATGCCCCATTTATGTAATTATAATAGTTTTCCAACTGAGAAAATGGTGCTTGGAGAGCTTCTCTTAATGCAATAATTTCATTATCC
>CAYJBU010000297.1:0-2128 GCA_964368155.1 uncultured Eubacteriales bacterium
AGAACATCACATATGTGCTGCTGTATCCCGTGTTGATATAATACGCCGTCTTCAATTGTTTCACCGTCGGATTTATACACAACAGCATTGTTTTCAATGGAGCCAGAACGATATTCAAATCTTTTTAATTTGTTGGGTGCATCTTTACCTGCTTGATTTGCAATAATTACATTCTCTGCATCACTACCAAGGACAATATTAGCGTTGTGCGTTACAACTATTATCTGTCTGTCAATCTTTTTCACTTTTATGAAATTAATCAATTCAGTATAAATAGACCTGTTATCCAAGTCATCTTCTGGCTGATCAATAAGAATAGGGCACCTACTTTCAGCTAAACTAATTAATATTTTCAAAAGTACTAAAGCCTTTTTCCCTGGGGACATATGCTCGATTAAATCATTGTCCATTTTAACTCTGTAGACAATGTTAAACCAATTATCTAATACTTCACGAAGTGCAGTTTCTGGTGAATATCCTTTTTTCAAAACCAACTCATTATTTATTGTGCTATTGATAATTTTATTCAATAGTTCGATTGTATACTCAGATTCTGAAAAACTATCAATGTTGACGAGCATCTTAAACTCTGTCCGGCTTGTATGGTAAACCTTTGCAAGAGTTTCTAAAAAAGACTCTCTTCTAAATGGCGTTTCAGCTTGGAATAAAAGTCCATCAGACTCAATAGTGTTATTATTTACAATTACTGCATACAATTCATGAATGTGTTTATACTTTTGCCCCGATTCCGATAGTTTTTCAAGCAGATAATTGCGCTTGTCTTCTATACGACTTTCAATACCTTCAAGTTCGCTAATCTTTGTTAGTTTATCGGTTTCATTTGAAATTTTTTGAGTAAGTAGCTTTACAGCTTCATTGCTTTCTATTTTTTCTTTAAGCGTTTTTATAATTTTAAAATAAGGCTTACATCCCTCATTGAGCAAATCGAGAGAATTGGAAATTTCAGTCAAGATTTCTTTCTTCGCTTTTTCCCACATAGATTTTGTGTTATCAATTATTAAACTTCTATGAGTCTCTACCAGTTCGCTTGAGTATTCAGAAAAAGAACATGCTAATTCAATCTCTGAGACAATGTTGTCAATCGCCTCAAGGTTTGCTTTGTCTAATTGTAAAACATCTACCTTCTTTGATAGTTCGGCAACTTTTGACTTTGATTCATCATAAGACAAAACATCTTCTTCCGATAACCCAGATGTTGCAACAAGTTGTTCTTTTTCTTTTGTAAGCTTCTCTATTTCGATAATAATGCCTTCTTTATTACCAATATCCGATTTTTCTGAATATATTTTCTTTAATTCATTATCAGCAGATATAAAATCTAAGAGAATTTTACTAACCGAATTCTTATACTCTTTCAAAATCATTAAGAATTTTTGTTTTTCAGAGTTAATCTTATGATTTTTTAAAATAATATCTTCTACCCATTTATCAATTTCTGTTTGATTTTCTTTAGCATCACTTAACTGATTTAGATATGTTTGGGGAATATATACTATTTTATGACTATCACTACTTCCATCTTTCCAGTATACATTCATCCTAACATCATTTTTGGTGCAACGCTTAGAAGTGCCTAAATGCTTTGTTGTTTGACTTTCGTCTATGTGTCTTGCTAAGTTTTGAATAAGTATAGATTTACCTGTTGATTTTCCACCAATGATACAGTTTAAGTTCTCATTAAAGTATATTGGTTCAATCTGAAAATCACCGTCAATGAACTCGACTCTGTCAATCACCTGATACCCTTGTTTTTCTTCGGGTTTTATTTCAGATATCTTCACTCTTTGCTCTGGTTCAAAAATCACTTGTTTTAATCCTTCAAAAGTAGGATCTGCTTTTATCCAACAATATCTATTTTCATCTGGTCTAAAAAGTTTGACAATTTCATGTGCATCAGAACCATGTATACAGGCTTTTATAGATTTGAACTCTTCTACAAAATCGTTTACATTTTCATATTTTTTTCCTAATGACCAGTTTATATTATTTGCATTAGAGGTAAACATCATATGGCTTTTTGCAATTAAATTTCTTCTTATACTATGACTCCTGCTTCCCCACGGTAATGATGTCAATTCTTTGTCACAAGGAAGTACAGCAATGAATT
>CAYJBU010000298.1:0-1945 GCA_964368155.1 uncultured Eubacteriales bacterium
GAGGGAGATGAAATCCCAGAACTCAAACTCACATACAAAGGATTTATCACAGGCGAAGACGAGGGCGATTTGAGCACAACTCCAAAAGCGACAACAACAGCAGACACAACTGCACCGAAAGACTATGCAATTACAATAACAGACGTTCCAACCGACAGCAATTACGAAATCACAACAGTAAACGGAACTCTAACAGTAATCGACAGAGTTAGCGCAGTGCTTCCTCCACAAGAGAGCATAGAGGATGATACGACTTCAAGCGAGCCTATAATAGCTTTGGGTGAAGACGTAGGATTTGAGGACAAAGACGGCAACGAGATTGAAAATCCAACCTTGTCTGACATGAGAATTTCGGTGGCTTCAGCGGTTTCGACTCCTGACAAAACAGCACTTGAAAACGGACTTACAGACCCGAACGCAGGCGAAACAAAAGTGTTCTTGGAAATCAGTTTGTTACTTAACGGAGTTGAAATACTTCCGACAGGTGAAGTTGAAGTGTTTATACCATACAGCGACATTTCACCGATAACAAAAATGAGTTCAGTGAAACTTCTTCACCTAAAATCAGATAACACATATGAAATAATAACGCCAGAAATGCTAGAAAATGGCATACGCTTTATATCAGACGGACTATCTCCGTTTTTGATTTACAATGTATTGGCAGAGATACCTGTTGACCCAGAAGACCCAACCACACCTGAGACTGACGAACCTGATACAGATGTTCCATCTACAGGAGATAACTCAAATCCAGCGTTAATGATAATATTACTGAGTTTATCAGCAATTGTACTCTGTGCTGTATATGTTAATAGGAAAAAATTTCTAAAAGAAAACAAATAGTTTATTCCGACATTAAAATTTAAATCGATAAATTGGCATCGCTTTTCGAGCGGTGTCAATTTTGTTTTATTATTGATATCCAAACCTGTTACACCTTCCAATAGGGAAGGCCCGACACCCATTTCGCTCTTAGTTTTTACTAAGGGCGAATTTTCATGCCCGAATTTAGGCTTCTACTACAACGCCAAACAAGACATAGCGTGTGACACATTTGGATGTCATACTTAAAAAGGGTTACTACATCAAGGAATTTTTTCGTCAAAATCAACAAACCAATGCAGGGACAGGCTTTGTGTCGCATGGAAAAACTACAGCGCAAACCAAACTACTCCCTATACAAATTTGCCAGAAATATATGCTATAAGCTATGGTAGAAAGTAGTGGAACATTGAAAGAAAGAACATTTTTATAAATTTGGCTATATTTTATGTTCTTATCTTGATTTTGTTGTATTAATTTGCTATAATGTTACAAAGTAGAACTATAGCAATTTACTCATAAAGTTTTTTGGTAAAACAACATTAAAGGTTTGATTTAAAATAGTAGTTAAGAAATTATCTACTAATAGAAAGGACTGCTTTTTTTATGACATTTGAAGAAAGAGTATATGAAAAAGAATTTTTTTTAAATGATACAGACGATAGTATAATAGAATACATAAAGCAAAACAGAGGAGACATTAACAGTATTTCTATTCAAAAGATTGCATCGCAATTGTACATTTCGCCAAACTCAATTATGAGGCTTGCAAAAAAAATTGGGTACAGCGGTTTTTCAGAGCTTAAATACTCATTACAAAATGAGAGTGAACCCGAGAAGTATGTCACTATAACAAGTCAAGTTTTTGATAAAGTGCCCAAAAACATAGTAAAAACTCTTGATGTTAGCGATGAAAAAAGTATTGAGTTAATGGTTAAAAATATGAAAAGGACAAACAAGATATTATTTGTAGGGGTTGGAGATTCAGTTTATTTTTGCGAATTATTTGGAAGATACTTGCGCTGTTTTAATAAAAATGTTGAATATTTTCATCAAATACATGATGCAGAATATATGGCTAATAATTATAGAAAAGGAGATATGGTTGTAATAATTAGTG
>CAYJBU010000298.1:1955-2121 GCA_964368155.1 uncultured Eubacteriales bacterium
AAAAACTGAAAGACTGATAGAATTAGCTAAAAAAGTAAAACTACAAAATGCCTTGGTTTATTGCATGACCCACTTTGGAGAGAATTCTTTGAGCGTTGAGTGCGACGAGCAAGTATGTTTTTGGGGAGAAAAAAGGATAGTTAATAATTATAATGTTACTGATTAT
>CAYJBU010000299.1:0-749 GCA_964368155.1 uncultured Eubacteriales bacterium
TTAGATGAACTTGGCTTTGCCAAGTTTTAAAAATATAATAACCTCAAATGGTACCCAAAATCATAGATTTTGACCATTGTGAGAACATTGTATTGGACAAGCTTAGATGAACTTGGCTTTGCCAAGTTTTAAAAATATAATAACCTCAAATGGTACCCAAAATCATAGATTTTGACCATTTTGAGAACATTGTATTATCTCAGAGAGATGGACACTTCGTGTCTTAATGATATAATTAAAAATTATTTATACGAAAGAAGGGATTTCTATTGTGAATAAAGATTTGATATATCCATATTTGGATGATTTACAAGAACGAATAAACGAGAAAGAAGAAGAATCCGTATTTTGCGATTGGAAAAACTATGCAGACTGTAAAGCAAACACTTTTCCATTTTTACCCACAAAAAGAACAGCTTCACAGCCCAAAATTGAATGGAAAAAAGTAACTATTAATGACGCTCTTAAAGACGAGAACGACATGATAATTGAACAATTTATGCAGTGCTCGAAACTTTTAGAGAGTGGTTCTGATAAAATTATGCAAGTCAGACCAAATTATGGAGTAGGGATTTTACCATCTCTTTACAATGTTGAACTATTTATTATGCCTGATGAGACAAACACTCTTCCAAATGTATATCCTTTTAAAAACGGAATCGAAGATATAAAAGTAATGGTTCAAAGTGAGATGCCTAGTTTTAGTAATGGGTATGGGGAAAAAGTATTTACTTTTGCAGAAAATGTTT
>CAYJBU010000299.1:844-2101 GCA_964368155.1 uncultured Eubacteriales bacterium
ACTATTAAAAAAATACATTTTTCTAGAACATCCTGATTGTCAAGGGCCTATGGATGTTTGCGAACTTCTTTGGGGAAGTGAATTGTTTGCAGATTTATATGATGAACCTGAACTGGCTCACCAAGCATTGGAGAAGATTTCGGAAACTTATGAAGAGTTTTTAGACAAGTGGTTCAAAACGATAAACAGACCTATGGGGTATCATTCTTTCTTTGGAAAACTACACAAAGGAAATATAATGGTCAGAGATGATAGTGCAATGAATATGTCTGGAGATTTCTACAATGAGTTTATTGGTCCTTATAATGAAAGAGTGCTGAAAAAGTTCGATGGTGGAGGTATTCATTTTTGTGGAACAGGACAGCATTTCATTGAACAAATGTCGAATATTGAAAAGTTATATGCAGTTGATTTGTCACAACCACACCTCAATGATATGAGTTTTATTTTAGAACACACAATCAACAAAAATATTAATTTATTTGTTTCAAAGGGTGAGTTTCAAAAAGAATTAGACGGAAACAAACACAATTTAAAATATTTATTTGTCTAGACAAGTAATAAGATAGGAACATTATAGATTACTCATTTAAACAGAAAATGGAGTAAAGTATATGATTAGTAAAATTGATTTATATGATTTAACCGCATCATTTGTATCTATTAGAATAAATATAAAATATGAATTGAACTCAATTATATTACACGAGATTGTTAAAGTGTTGTGCTTCTATGATAAAACGTACGAAGATAATCAAATACGCAAGGCAATTGCTTCTATCAATAATCTAGATAAAGAACGATGGTACTTTGTTTATCATAATAATATTTACGTAAGACATCAATTGTTAAAAGAAGAGGCAATATATCAATTGCTAATTAAGGTATGCAATTTATTAATCCAATTGTTAGAAGATGAAGAATATGAAAATGCATATGATTTAGTGGACACAATTCATTTTTTACCTGATATTATCGCTGATAACAATTTTACAATTAAACAATCCTATTGGAATACTCTGGTGAAAGATTATCGAGATAAATGGGACAAGAATTTTTTGCTTAAAGAGCAAAAAGAATTAAATAAGTAGATTTGTATGGTATAGGTGGTAAGCAAGTAACACAAACACAAAAAGTTAATTTACAGCCAATAAATGCATTATAAAGGAGCTTCAAATGGATAATTATTTTATGATGAGTTTTAAATTCAATAAATCAACTCCAGAGGATTTTTGGTTGGTTAGTAGTGAAAATGAG
>CAYJBU010000300.1:0-2086 GCA_964368155.1 uncultured Eubacteriales bacterium
ATTTCTGGTCGAGGTGAGAAGGCTCGAACTCTCGGCATCTTGGTCCCAAATCGCTCTACCAATATTTTTAGGAACATATATGACAATTTATAGCCATTTCTCTCGGTGGCACTTACTCTTTAGCAGTCTTTGTCGCTCTTGTTTACAAATACTCCAATGCTTTCTGTGACTGTTTATGTGGGCGAAAAATTGGTGATTGAGAGAGGTGTTCAAATTCTGCACCACTGTAAACAAAGAAAAAAATTAGAGGCGAAAGTCGAAAATCATCGTACTAAAAAAGGGCACATCGCTTTTGGCTTTCATGTTGTAGTACAAATGCATATAAACTCAAATGCTTAAAGGTCTTTAAAAAATCTATGTAGTAACGATTTTAAAGAAGAAATGGAGAATATAAAGGGCCTCAAAAACTGTCATTTCAAGGTCACCCATTTCACTATGTTGCTAGTAGATTTCTTACTTAGGTATATTCACAATCACAGTAGTACCCTTGCCCTTTTCGCTAGTGATATGAACACTACCGTTCAACATAGTTTGCAGTCTTGAGTTCACATTGTCAATACCAATGTGAACTTTGGTATCACTTGACTTTTCACTTGGGTCAAAACCTATGCCATCATCTGTAACTGCAATTTGATAAAAGTCATCTTTTTCTGATGTTTTTATGGTAACTGTACCGCCACCCTCTTTTTTGCTCAGCCCATGCTTTACCGCATTCTCAACTAGCGGTTGTAAACTTAAAGCTGGAACAAAAAAGTCCTCCTCCTCAATATCATAAATTACATGGAGTTGTTCCTCGAATCGTATTTTTTCAAGGTGGAGATAGGCTTTTACATGGCTTAATTCTTTGTAAAATGGGATAGGTTTTTTGTGGCTTAATGCTTCTAAATTTCCTCTAAGGTAATCTGAAAATTCATCTGTCGCTACCCTTGCTTTTTTTGCGTCGGTATCGCAAAGCATAGAAATAGCTGTTAGTGCATTGTATAAAAAATGTGGCTGAATTTGAGAAATCATGATAGCTACTTTTGTATCGGTTAACTCTTTTTCTCTAACGGCAAGTTGTCTGCCTCTATCTAAATGAATGGTCACATAAACAATTGCTATTCCCAAAGCAGCACTCAGATTGATGAAATCAAAGGGTATTGTAATCATAACTTGAAGGAATAATCCGATGATAGGAGCAATTAAGTAACTTTGCATAATCCAAAATTGTCCGTTACTCAAACCATCTTTGCTCTTATAAATAACAATCGACGAACAAAGCAAAGGCACTGAAAATAGTATGTGATACGGATAATATGCAGGCCCTCTTATGTAAAAACCATCTACGAATATAAAGACAAGAGGGAAGAACATGGAAAGAACATCAACCGCTATAATTATAGCGCAAAAAAACTGCATAATTACCAAAATCTTTTTAATTTCAGCGCTTTCTGAACGGGCGATTTCGATTACATACTTTGCAAAAAGAATAAAAGCAGGAATTGACAACCCAAACTTAAGGGCGGAAAATATCTTATTCAAAAAGACATATTCTACTTGTCCGTCTAATGCCCACGCACCCATAGTGAAGATTATTTTCAGTAAAATACAAATGAAAATTATATTCATAAGCAAATTCGCTTTGTCTTTTTTTCTTCTATCAAGCAAATTACTAATAAATAATGGCAGAGTAAATAATAAAAACACCAATTGATACGTAACCTGTACTTCCATAATACTCTCCCTTACTCTGTAATTGTGTGTTCTATCGAGCCTAA
Organism: uncultured Eubacteriales bacterium; assembly: GCA_964368155.1. Lineage (GTDB taxonomy): Bacteria > Bacillota > Clostridia > Oscillospirales > Acutalibacteraceae > SIG603. Next base: position 1,758 of record CAYJBU010000300.1, read on the forward strand.
AGTTTTATCTGCCCAGCTATATTGTGACATAAACTCTCCTGTATAGGCATTTAAAGCATACGGAACACCCCGAGACCAATCGTAATAATCACAGATGATTTTTGACGGAGCTATAGCAAGAACTCCCCTCTGCTTAATAATCACATCTAAATGTCCTGCTTTTTCTAAAGTAGTCGTTAAATCTCGTAGCAAATTATGATAGTATGAACTTTTGTTAATAGCTTCGTCTTCCCATAAAATCGCCATCAACTCACCCGAGGTTAAAGTAGCACCATTTCTATCTATCAATATAGCAAAAAGCTCTTTTGTTTTATGATATTTGAATTTAA
>CAYJBU010000301.1:0-509 GCA_964368155.1 uncultured Eubacteriales bacterium
AAAGGTGGTATTCAATAAAGAAGAACTAGAGAATTATAAGCACGGGTTCTTTAACAGTGTTTTTACGAAAAATAACTACATTGAGTTCTTAAACTGGATTGAGAGTGAAATTGAGATGGAATTGGGAGTTGGTAAGGAGTTTGAGAAAATTGCAAAAAACAACACCTTAAACGTTGAAAAAATTCAAGAATTTATTAACATCAATATTACCGACCCAAATTTAAGTGTTACTTTTATTGCAGATAATTTTTCTACAACCGGTTCAAATTTGAGTCATTACTACAAAAAGACCACTGGCACGACTATACTTGAATATATTAATACAGCTAAAATGAATTTTGCTAAGAAGATGCTTTTGGAAACAGATTACAGTTTCTCTAAAATTTGCGAAATGATAGGGTATTATTATCCTTCAAATTTAATCAGAAAATTTAAGTCGTTAGAGGGAATGACACCTTCTGAGTTTAGAAAGAAAAATAACAGTTAATGGGGGAAGAGATGTGAAAAAG
>CAYJBU010000301.1:519-2080 GCA_964368155.1 uncultured Eubacteriales bacterium
AAAGCCGAATATTATTTTATATTTCGTTGACGACATGGGATACGGTGACGCTTCATGCTTAAATGAAAACAGTAAAATTATAACAAAACACATTGATAGTCTTGCTAAAAATGGTATTGGATTTACTGATGCACATTCAAGTTCAGCACTATGCACGCCGTCGAGATACTCTCTTTTGACAGGTAAATATAATTGGAGGACTGAAAAACAAAAAGGGATTTGTGGTATTTTCGAGAAACCAATGATTAAGGACTCTGTGTTGACTATAGCAGATTTGTTGAGGGACAATGGTTACAACACGGCTCACATTGGAAAATGGCACTTAGGGATGACATGGGGGTTTGAAGCGGATAGTGATTATTTTTATGCAAGGAAGAGTGGGCGTGAATTTGAAGAAGCAAATGATGAATTGAAACAGAAATGGAAAAAATCATTTTCAAAACCTATTATCGATGGTCCAAACGAACACGGATTTGAATATACTTTTGGGATTGATGTTCCGAATTGGCCACCTTATGTATACATAGAAAATCATAATGTAGTTCAAACTCCAACGAAGTGGATGAGTCACAGTTATTTGGATGAAGTGATTGCAAATGCAGGCGGACCAATGAGTGAGGATTATATTTTTGATGAGATATTAGAGAATATAACTTCTCGAGCAGAAGAATATATTGAAGAAAAATCAAATGATGAAAAACCATTTTTTATGTATTTTGCTTCGACCACACCGCATACTCCTCTTACCCCTCACAAAGATTTTGTCGGTAAGAGTGGGTTGAATTCGGCATATGCAGATTTAGTACTTGAAACAGATGCATCATTAGGAAGATTGATTTCAAAGCTTAAAGAATGTGGAATTGAAGAGGATACGCTGATTATCTTCGCTAGTGATAATGGTTGCGCTCCATATGTTGGGATAGATAAATTGGAAAATCAGGGACATTTTCCATCATATGTTTTCAGAGGTTTTAAAGCCGATGCTTGGGATGGTGGGCACAGAATTCCTTTTTTGATGCAATGGAAAAATGGGTTTAAAAATCCCAAAACTATTGATAATGTTGTGTGTTTGACAGATGTTTTTTCTACAATTGCAAATGTTGCCAACTGCGAATATGAAGAAAATATTGCGCAAGACAGTTTTAATCTACTTCCTTTGATTGAAAGTAATACTAGTGAATATGAAAGGGAATATTGTATTCACCATTCGGGTTCAGGAAGATTTGCTATTAGAAATAAAAAGTGGAAACTAATTTTATGTCCACTTAGTGGGGGATATTGGGTAGCAGATTGGAAGGAAACAATTTTGAACGAGAAAATGGCAAAAGATGTGAATTTGCCACCTTTTCAATTGTATGACATGGAAAATGACAAAGAAGAAAAAGTAAACTTGATTGAGAAGCATCCAAAAATTGCAAAAGAGTTGCTTTTGGTCCTTATAAAATCTGTTGAAGACGGAAGAACAACCAAGGGTAATAAACTTCAAAACGCAACCGAAGTTGATATATTTAAAACATCGGAGTATTATATAGATGAAGTAGAAAAATTTTTTAGTGCATAA
>CAYJBU010000302.1:0-2066 GCA_964368155.1 uncultured Eubacteriales bacterium
TAATATCAACCCTCGATAATAGGAGGATGTAAATGGGAAATAAAAGAATTGAAATTGTCAGTGAAAGTATGTTCTATACTTTGATGGCTTTTAGGCGTGGAGAATGTAGCGGTTCTGAAATTGCAAACATAGTGGAAACACAGACAGAGGGGCGAGTAAAACTCGGTCCTGCCACTCTGTATACAATTTTAGGACGATTTGAAGAAGAAAAAGTCATAGTTGAAACTCGTACTGAGGGTAGAAAAAGATTTTATCTTCTTACTGAAAAAGGACACACAATGTATAAAGAAGAATTGGCAAGGCTTAAAAAATGTGTTTTTGATGCTGATATGTGTGAGGTGAAATAAGATGAAATATTGTTATAAAAGACCAAAATTTGATTTTTATGATGCAGTTGCTATGGAGTGTTGGCTTTCTGATTTAGCAAAGCAGGGTTTAATCTTTGTAGGCACTAATTTGGCATATTTTCGCTTTGAAAAGAGTGAACCTACAAATACCAAATACCGAGTAGAGCCGATGACTAACGAAAACACTACACCATCTGAAGAAATGCTTGTAGCTTATAACGAAGCAGGTTGGGAGTTTGTCGGTGTTCACAGCGGATTGTTTTTTATATGGAAAGCAACAAGCGAAGATGCAACCGAACTACATTCCGACCCGATAGTGCAAAGTGAAAGCTATCGCAGGCTGTGCAAAAAGCTGAAAGGGCAAGCGATATGTGCGGCTATAGCCGGTGTCATTATTTTCGCATTGTTTCTTGGTGGCTTTTTGGCTTCTGACAGACCTGTATCGCTGTTTTTGGCAAGTCCTTTATATCTTATACTTTTTGTGGTGGAGATTTTTGCAGTTGCACAGGCAGTACAGCAAGCAAGGCGTGCCGGTAAAATTAAAAAAATGCTTGCTGACGGCTTTTCACTCGAACACAAAAAAGATTATCGCAAACAATATGTAGCGTATAGCATTATAAGCGCAGTAACACTGTTGCTTCCGGTTATGATTTTGGTAATCAGCATTGTGACATTTACAACCGATTGGCGCAAAAATACAGTGGATATTGAAGAAGACTTGCCGTATATACCACTTGACCTAATAGAGCAGAGCGAGGATTTTGTGTGGGCTGAACCGTTTTATTTCAACCACGACGGTATCAATTACAGGAATTATGTCGATTTTTCTTGGTCGCCCTTCGTGCCCGAGTATTATCGGATTGAGCAGGACGGCGGCGACCAAAACCACAAATGGCCCGACGGAAGCGGATACTACTCACCAAGTGCAAGTACAGAGTATTATCGTCTAAGCATACCATTTTTAGCACCGCTTTTATTTGATGAACTTATGGATATTCATTTATGGGAAGATTACGAGCAATATGTAATTACAGAGCATGATTCGTTCGAGCGCACTGTTATTGCTCAAGATGGCTATATGAAACATCTCTTTGTGTTAGAGGATAATCAAGTGTTTTATCTTAGATATCATGGTTACGCTGATTTAAGCGAGAGGTTATATCTGCTTGATGAAGTTATAAGCATAGATTAAAGTATGAGTTGGAATTAGTATAAAAATATCGGAGGATATATGAAAGAAAAATTAACAAAACACACGGGGGCGATTTTAGCTATAGTTGTTATGATTGTTGTATTATCAATACTTGCTATTTTTGGTGGTGCAATTATGAAGCTGTTTGGTTTTGAATACACCTCCGTAGGCAGTATAATATTATTTTTTATACTTGGTGGAGTTTTAGGCTTTCCGATAGAAATGCTTGCGAAAGGACTTCCGAATACATTGTTATCATTCGATAAAATTAGTTTAACATTTGCAAGAGTAATGTACTTAGTGTTTGATACGATTGCAACAATAGTGGCAATGACAATAGTAGATTGTTTTATGGAGAGTGTTTCAGCTAATACCCTTTCAATTTTTGTTATAGCTATTATTATGGCACTTATGGGATTTAGTGATATTAAAGCTAAACCAATAGAGTGATTTGATAGAATATGGTTAAATTTTTTGAATGGAAACAGTAGTTGACAAATTGCAAACCTTAATTGGTTGAAATAATA
>CAYJBU010000303.1:0-2065 GCA_964368155.1 uncultured Eubacteriales bacterium
AAATTATATTGATAAATTGAATTATTATTGTCAATTGCATTTCTCAGAGTAAACAGCAGCAACACTTGTATTATAAAAGTTACCAACAAAAAACCTAAGAAAAATTTCACCCATTTCCCGAAATATGTGTTTCTTACAGCTGTGCTCACTTTGGTGTACAGTTGTTTTATTTTGCTCATTTGCACTTAGCCTCCACAAAAACAATAAAAGTTTTATATCTAAATTATAAATAATCTTTCTTTTTGATATTAGTGAGATTATAACATAATTTATTTCAAGATACAACACTATTAATCTAATTCTTACATATTTGTAACTACTTAGTCGAATTCCACAACCAAAACTACTCCATGTTGTTAGTTTGCACAATGACAAATGTAACATTCAAACGAAAATAAAGACAATATTCCTTTTGTCACAGTATAGTCCCGTTAATAATCTTGTAATATTTGAATTTTTGAATTATACTATTGTCACAATAATCGGCGAAACAAGGAGGATTAATATGTCAAACAAGAAACTAGCAACTTTTGACAATAATTCAGGCACACGAATTGAGCGCATTAAAAAAGACTTAAAGAAAAATTATGTTTTTCTATTAATGTTGATTTTACCTGTTACATATTTGTTGATTTTTCACTACTATCCTATGTATGGAGTTCAAATTGCATTTAAAGACTATACTATATCACAGGGAATTTGGGGAAGTGAATGGGCAGGATTAGACCATTTTATTAAATTCTTTAAAAATCCATTGTTTGAAGAATTGTTGATAAACACTTTGGTTTTGAGTTTTTATCAATTAATCGCTGGCTTTCCAATTCCAATTATTTTAGCTTTACTGTTAAATAATTGTGAATCTCACAAACTGAAAAAAACTGTTCAAATGATAACATATGCACCGCATTTTATTTCTGTGGTGGTAATTGTGGGAATAATGTTTCAAGTTTTCAACACAAAAACAGGCATAGTCAATCTTTTAATTCAAAGTTTTGGCGGCGAGCCAATTTTGTTAATGGGTGACGAAGCGTATTTTAGGCATATTTATGTGTGGTCGGGAATTTGGCAAACTTCCGGTTGGGGAGCAATTATCTACTTAGCGGCTTTGTCATCAGTTGACCCAAGCATACACGAAGCGGCAATCGTGGACGGTGCTAGCAAATTCAAGAGAACTATTTACATTGACATTCCGTCTATTTCTCCTACAATAGTAACTCTGTTGATTTTGCGAAGTGGTCAAGTTATGAACATTGGTTTTGAAAAAGCGTTTTTAATGCAAACACTCACCAACAAAGGCGTTTCAGAAATAATATCTACTTATGTATATCAAATTGGAATAAATTCTGCTTTTCCTAATTTTTCTTATTCCACTGCAATAGGATTATTCAACTCCGTAATAAATGTAATTTTAATCGTAAGCATGATCAATTGTCAAAAAAACTGAGCGACAGTTCGCTTTGGTGAAAGGAGTGACAATAAATGAGTGTAGCTGTTAATGAAATCCAACTGAAAAACAAAAAAATCAAAAAAAGCAGTTCTGATATGATTTTCAGTATTTTAAGCAATGGTGTTTTAATTATAATATGTCTTTTGGTTGCCTTGCCTTTAATGCACGTTGTCAGTTCTTCTTTTAGTTCAGGCTCTGCTGTTTCAACCGGTAAAGTTATACTTTTTCCTGTTGAACTATCGGTTCAAGGATACATAGAAGTTTTTCAACATCAATATGTTATTCCAAGTTTCTTTAATTCTGTCTTTTACATGGTATTTGGCACAATAATCAACATCGTTTTGACAGTATTAGTAGCGTATCCTTTGTCGAGAAAAGAATTTAAATACAAAAATATATTTACTGCATTTTTTATGTTCACAATGTTTTTTGGCGGTGGAATGATACCAAACTATATTTTAATGTCAAACCTATCGCTCCTCAACACGAGGTATGTTATGCTTTTATGTTCAGGTTTATCAATTTACAATATGATTATAACCAGAACATTTTTTAGAAGCACAATACCAAACGAATTAATTGAGGCTGCAAGGATTGACGGATTGGGCGAATTTGGAA
>CAYJBU010000304.1:0-2061 GCA_964368155.1 uncultured Eubacteriales bacterium
TTTAACGTATTTTTTTCGGACACCCGCAAGGCTAAAACATCTAATTCAGTTTATGAAATTTGACGAGAAAATTCCTTGATGCGACAGCCCCAGTACGATTTAACATCATACTTCGTCAGCAGTATACATTCTGTACATAGCTTCAAGGCAAATCTGAGCATGTAGCTTAAAGCTTTCCACGCTGATGTTTTCGTTGCAATCGTGAATGTGAGTGTCTTCGCCCATTGCCGTTGGTCCAAATGCAACTCCTTTTCCAAGCATAGTTTTGGCATAAGTGCCACCACCCATAGAGAAGATTTCACAATTTTCTCCGGTTATATCTTCATATGATTTTTTCAACATGGAGATTAAAGGCTTGTCCTCGCTTACATAAAGTGCTTCGGCACATTTTATATCTGAAAGGACTAAGCCGCAATCTGCGACATTCTTTTGAATTATATCCATATATTTTTTTGAGTTTTGTGTTGCAGGAAATCTAATATCAATCAGAAGCTCGCTGGTTTCTAAATCAGTGTTGACAATCCCCAAATTAAAAGTTAAATTCCCGCTGACTGTATCGCTGTCTGCAACACCAATTTTTGAACCGTCGTGTTTTAGACCGATTTTGCTTTGAGCAAAGGACAAAACATCTCCAATTTTGTTCCCAAAAACGCTATACAGCAAATCAATTAGCATTGAAGCGGCATTTCTTCCAAGTTCAGGAGTTGAAGCATGAGCCGCCACTCCGTTAGCTGTGATTGTCGCTCCTTCGTTAGTTTTAGAAATAGCAAAATCATTTTCATTCCCAGATTTTACTAATTGATTTAATTCTTCTTCGCTACACACAATGCAAGCTTCAGCTTTATAGGGCACTGCATTTACAACTGTTCCCGATTTAAAACTTTTAACTATAGTTGATGTGTTTTTATTGCTGACTTTAAAATTTATATGACCTTTTTCACAGTTGCACAATCCGTAATATCCGTCTGGCGTAAAGCCTAAAGTAGGAGCTTGCTCTCTCTCAAAATAATAAGGAATGTCTGTCATTCCTATTTCTTCAGCACTGCCTAACACGACACGCAATTTGCGTTTTCCAAGTACATTCGAATCCCTTAAAGCACGCAAACAATGCAATGCAATAATTGCAGGACCTTTGTCGTCTGCAATTCCTCGCCCATATAGAAAACCATCTCTCAAGACTAGCTCAAATGGGTCTGAAATCCAGCCTTCACCAGCAGGAACAACGTCAACATGAGCCATAACCACTGCGTTCTCGCTGGAATTTTCGTCGCCTATTTCAACATGGCACGCATGATAATCTACATTTTTAGCAGTGAAACCATATTTTTTTGCAAATTCCATAATATAATCAACTGCTAAAGCAGCATTTTTTCCGTATGGAAATTCTCCACTAGAATTAACCGCTACAGAGGGGATAGAGATAATTCCTTTGCAATCTTCGATTATATCTTCCCAGTAATCTAGAATTTTTTTTCCGAACATATAATAAACTCCATTCATATTCTTTTTTATTAATTTATATCATACACTATAATAACCTTTTTAACAATTTTAGTCAATAAGATTACTGTGAAATTGAGGTGAAATTTTGATTGATTTTATTTGGCTTTCAATGATATTAGTATCTTTGGTTTTTTCGGTAGCAAATGGAAATGTGGGCGAATTGACAAATAGCATTTTTACAGGTGCAGAAACTGCTGTGACACTCAGCATTGGTTTGCTTGGAGCGATGTCATTTTGGCTGGGGATAACAGAAATAGCACAAAAATCAGGAGTAACCCAAAAGATAAACAAATTATTAGACCCTGTTATTAATATGCTGTTTCCCAAATTGAAAAATCGCCCAGAGATAAAAGAAAAAATTTGTCTTAATATCAGTGCGAATTTGCTGGGTTTGGGAAATGCTGCAACTCCACTTGGGATAGACGCGATTAACTCAATGTCAAAACTTGATGGCAACAGCGATCTCCCAAGTAAAGAGATAATCCTTTTTTTATTGATAAACACAGCTTCTTTGCAGATTTTACCCACTCATATGGCAGATTTGAGGGTGAATTATGG
>CAYJBU010000305.1:0-2058 GCA_964368155.1 uncultured Eubacteriales bacterium
ACCGTCTGGAGAAAGTGGTGCATTGCCATTTAACATTCTTTGTAAATTCGTATTACCTAATTCATCAATATAGTCAATGTCTATTTTTTGAACAAGTGCAGTTTTGCCATTGACAATTTTGGTTGTTAATCCTGCATTTTTCAAAGCATAATATTCATCCATAGAGTTAAATTGTTTAATAATGCTAAGTGGAAATTTAGATTCTCTTTGGATAATAGCAGCTTGGTTCATAGTGAGTCCGTTTAGAGTAGCTCCTTTGAGTGAAACTGCTTGACCTACTCCACTTGCTAATGCACCAGTTATAGCACCCCATTTAAAGCTTTCACTTCCTAATAATAAACCACTTTTTAATGCCTCGTCAAAATCTCCGGTTTGAAATCCTGTTATAATTCCTGTACTGACTCCACCAAGCAGTCCAGACGATAATGCAGCTACTGAACCTGCTTTTGCAGAAACAGCAAAAATTACACTAACAGCTGGTAAAGTAGCTACAGTTGTTGAAGCCACAGTCACACATAATAAAATAACACCAGTTCCGATTAAGACATTGTTGATAACTTTTTCAATTGTGTCGTCATATGGTTCGAATTCCTTTACGACAGTTTCATTATTCTCATCAAGTGAAAACACATACTTTGTACCTTGAAAAGCTGATTCAATATCAGATAATTTATATCCGAAAATAACATTTTCCTGTGAATTAAACTCAAGTTCTTCAAGATATTCTTTAGATATGTAAATTGCTTCAATATGCTCAATAAAATATTCATCACTGTTAATACCTTCAATTAATTGTGAATATACAGCATCTTCAATATAGTCGTGCAAGTCGGAACTGTTTAGATTCGCTAAAGAAATATTTTCACTTAAATAAGGAGTTTCAACCGAATTTAAGACTTCATCACTTACGCTAATTTGACTACTTTGAGTATTACTTGATTCGTCAACAGTGGTTGAGGTGGTGTGTGAAATACTTTGTGGAGTGCAAGCCGTGAAAAGTAGTAGGAATGAAAGTATTAACGCTAGTGATTTTTTTATCATAGATTTTCCTCCGTTTCCTCTTTATTTCCAGTGGATTTATTTTTCTTTTTTAACAAAACAGCACACATAACTACTAATATCAATAATAATATAATAGCTGTAATCATTATCATAATACCAAAATCTGACGCATCGATGTCTTCTGTTAAAATATCTGTTCCATCTTTTTGAATATCCAATTCTTCATTAGAAGTTTCAGACGATTCTGTGATTGATGGTGTGTTAACTACTGCTACAGCATTAGTTATGGTTCCGTTTGAGTTTATGGTTGCGCCCTCAGCAATTTTTTCTTCAATTTCAGGAATTGGTAAACCTGTGGTAACATGTGCCCTTAATATGTCATCTGTGCCAACATAAATGACCTTTGTCGTGGTTTGATTTGTATAACGGTTGCTTACAGAAAAAGTATAAATACCTTCATCTGTGTATATTTCACCATCTTTTGCTGGTCGGTTAAAGCGAACATCTTCTGTTAAACCAGTTGCGCCTTGTTGATAAATCGTTTTTTTTACATCAATATCAAGATAACGCGATTTTGCAAAATCGAGGTAAAAACCATTTTCAGTGAGTGATGTGTTAACTAATTCTTCACCTGTTATTGCGTCAAATGGGTATACCATTGTGTTCCCGTTGCGTACAGAGAATTTGAAAAAAATACGATAGTCAGATAAAGTTGGAAAAATTGATAAACCTAATATGTTTGTAGGGTCACTTTTAATTTTGTAATTTAGAGCGACTTCATAATCACCTTCTTCAAGGAATTCAATTGTAGTATCAGTTCCAACATTAACGGCGGTTAAATAATGAGTGTGTAATACAGGTTCATCTTTAAAATTCTGATAGTCAGTATGTCGCATAATCAATGCACCATAACCAAAACTAGTTTCAGTTATTCCAAAATACTCATCAAAAGCTTTTGTGTTATCAATTATACTTAGAGTTTGATTATTGTTTAGCATGCTAATATCTTGTAAAAGAGTAAATGAAAGTGTGATTTTATCGCCTACATTTTTCAGA
>CAYJBU010000306.1:0-2036 GCA_964368155.1 uncultured Eubacteriales bacterium
ATGGTGTTTTTACACGAAAATGAATATCAAGCACAGAGTTAGTTTTTGCGAGACTTATTAACAAAAAGCAAGATAAGAGCAGTAAAAAAGCCGATTATTATAGATATGATAAAATAGTTAAAAATTAATTCGAGTACAAGTAACACTGAGTTTAAATCAGTAGCGGTGCTGATTAGAGTGAGTAAATCGTTCAGCCAATAACCCGAGATAATATATATTGAAGAAAAAAACAGATAGCATAGTGACTTTTTGTATGTAAAGTATAGAAACAAAATTAATAGAAAAAAGTTGAAAGAAAGAAGAGTGTATGAGATGTTGCTTAACACAGGTCCTATGGGGTATATGTAAGGTGGTTGTTCAGCAAAAAGCCAAAACATAAATTGTATGAATGAAAAAGTCAGCACTACTGAAAATATAGAAAAAGCAAAGCATTTGATATAAGTGGCTTTAATTGCTTCTTTTTGAGTAAATAAATTTTGAAAGATAATTCTTTTGGATTTTAACGATAAAGCTTTTTCTAACAATTGGTTTGACTGTTCGATTGGAATGGAATTACTGTCTTCTATTCGCTCTGAATTTAACAATTCGGTTATTGATACTTCAAAAATTTCTTTTAAAGGTAGAAGCAATGATATGTCGGGTAGGCTTAAGCCACGCTCCCATTTGCTTACTGCCTTATCTGTCACGAATAATAAATCTGCTAATTCTTTTTGTGTCATTCCCTTTTCTTTTCTTAGTTCGGATATAAATTTTCCGAACTTGTGATTGTCAATCGTATGCATTGATGATCACCTCCTGATAAAATTATATGTCTATATTACATGAAAAGCAAGGGGCTGTGAATGGAATAGAACTGATTTGTGGTGGACTAGCAGTAGAGTTTGAATATATATGAAAAATCTGCGGTTTGATGTACATATTGTCAGATTAAATATAGTGAAATGCCCCTGTAACCATAGCGATTACAGGGGGGATTTTGGTATTTTATAGTATGTATTGAAGTCAGGCTAACCTAATCCTGTTTTGGTTTCTAATTTTCCGCTATACAAATCCAAAACAATCGCAAGAGGCTCACCCTCTGCTACTTCAGGGAATGATATCGTAAATGAATTACCATTGGCGTCATTCCAAATCACTTGGTTTTCTGCGTTTGCAATCATATCAAGACTTCCCGAAGATAATTCAGGCATAGCACTTTCTGCTTGTTGCTTTAAGGTGCTTGTAACAGTCCCAAATTCAGCCTCCTCAACGGAAATAGCATAAGATATTGATACAAGTTGGTCATTTTCAAAATTCATTATCTCAATAATATTTTCAGATATTCCTTCCAATGCAAATGAATTTACTAATCTTGCACTTGTACCATTTTGTTCAAAGTTGTCTAGGCTTATTCCCAACTGTTCCGAAACCTGTGCAGTAGTCATTTGATACTGAAATGCTTTGGGGACAATTTCGTTGTTTTCAGTGGAAGCAATTTGCTCAAATAGATTAGAACTGTTTTCGCCAATCTCGGGTGTTTGAGTTGTAATTAGCACAACTGAAACTATTATAACGGCAATAACTGCAACCACAGATACCCAAATTAATGGTTTTTTGTATTTCATTATATTTTTCACCCTTTCCTTTGTGTTCCCCTCTCCAAAAGTGAGTGGAGTTGAAAATGTTAGTTTTCGACCTGAGGATAATCTCAATAAAGCAGATACATAAGTAGTACGAATATCATTGCCAGATGTTTTTAAAACAGCTTCATCACAGGACATTTCCATGTCATTGCCCGATAATATAAATGCAAACCACACTAGTGGATTGAACCAATGGACGCTAAGAGCAAAAAATGCAATTATTCTTGTGATGTGGTCAAACCTTTTTAAATGATGTTGTTCGTGACGGATAATGAAATTTTGCTCTGCTTCGGGTAAATCGGAGGGAAGATAAATTTTTCCCTTAAACAGCCCTAAGACAAAGGGGGATTTTATACGGTCCGCTTTATAAATATTATCACCTACACGGACAGCGCTGACAAGAATTCTTTTTAG
>CAYJBU010000307.1:0-2029 GCA_964368155.1 uncultured Eubacteriales bacterium
CTCTTTTTATTACAACCAAAGCTATTAACCTACATACCTTTAACGTTTTTATAATTCAAAGCAAAATTTGTATCTGTGGTATTAAGAATTAAAATAGAAAAAAATGCATAATAAATTTTGCATTTTTTTCTAAAACATATTGACATTTTTCGATTTGTAGCATATAATAGAGAAAACAGCAACTGATTGGAGGGCAATATGGATTTAGAAAAAACTGCAAAAATTTTTAAAGCTTTCTGCGACCCCAACAGAATTATGATTTTAGAGTTAATCAAAAACAACGAGAAATGCGGTTGTGAATTACAAGAAACTTTGGATATTCCACAATCTACTCTTGCTCATCACATGAAAGTATTGTGTGACAGCGGAGTTGTTAAAGGCAGAAAAGACGGAAAATGGACGCATTACTCTATTGATGAAAATAACGCAGTGGATGTTTTAAAAACTATTAGCAATTTAATTGGAAATACTCAAGAATATTAATTTGCGGTCACAAAGTGGCCGCAAAAAAAGCATAAACATATCGATTAATTTAGATTTATAAATTTGTCCATAATTTATTACTAGCAATAAAAACAAAAAGAAAGTGTGGTTTTATAATGCAACAAGCATGGGATTTTTTTCAAACGCAAATACTGGGAATGAAATGGCTCAACGATTTAGTGGGAACAATACTCACCTCGTTCGGACTTGATATAACAAATCAATGGGTAGCAAGTCTACAGTTTTTCATTTATGATGTCATTAAAATTATTGTACTTCTTTGCGTACTTATTTTCATCATAAGCTATATTCAAAGCTATTTTCCACCCGAAAGGTCCAAGAAGATTTTAGGTAGATTTAAAGGGATTGGCGCAAATATCATAGCCGCATTGCTTGGTACTGTAACACCTTTTTGCTCGTGCTCGTCAATACCATTGTTTATTGGATTTTCCTCTGCTGGATTGCCTGTAGGAGTTACCTTTTCATTCCTAATCTCTTCTCCAATGGTAGATTTGGGCTCGTTGGTTTTACTCACCGACATCTTTGGACCTAGTGTTGCAATCATTTACGTAATATTAGGCTTAACAATTGCTGTAATCGGTGGAACCTTAATAGAAAAATTCGGTATGCAAAAGCACGTGGAAAGCTTTATTTTATCTGCTCAAAGCGTAGATATCTCCTCACCTGATTTAACAAAAAAAGAAAGAGTGAAATACGCAGGCGAAAGAACTGGGGACACTTTCAAAACTGTTTTGCCATATATATTAGTCGGAGTCGGAATTGGTGCAGTAATTCACAATTGGATACCCGAAGAATGGGTCTCCTCTGTTCTAGGAACTGACAACCCATTTGGTGTTTTACTCGCAACAGTGATAGGAATTCCAATGTATGCAGATATTTTTGGAACTATACCAATAGCAGAAGCTCTGCTGTTCAAAGGCGCGCAATTAGGTGCAGTTTTAGCTTTGATGATGGCGGTGACCACTCTTTCAATTCCTTCATTAATCATGCTAAGGAAAGCTGTAAAGACAAAATTGTTAGCAACATTTATAGTAATTTGCTCGATAGGAATTATTGCAGTTGGTTACTTCTTCAACTTCTTGCAACCTTACCTGATAGGATAATAATTTATTAACTAGTAAATTAGGTAAGTCGCTCACAAAACTTTGTGTCTACATCCTAAACAATGAAAAAAGTCGGATAGTATTTACAGCTTTTGCTGTTTTGCTATTCGCTTTTTCATCAATAGATTTCACAAGCTGTGTTTATTCTAAGCCGTTTCAGTAAGAATGAATTATTGTCGGGCTAATCTGAACAACACCCAATTTCACGAATATAAATTGGTGTGATACGTAGCAAATTCAATGTTGTTTTACGTGAAAAACAACATGTTACATTGACAAAGATAAAGTGGTGTTATACAATGAAAAAGAAATTATTAGAGTTTTATGATTATCCGAGTTCATGTAATCCGAACCACGCCTAAAATTTCCCAAATTGCACCTTTAACTGCGTTATCCTCTTTGTAATACGGAAGTATTACTTC
>CAYJBU010000308.1:0-2026 GCA_964368155.1 uncultured Eubacteriales bacterium
CTTGATAAAAGTCATTTTCGGGAATGGATTGTTTCATTTGTATAAAATACAGTCAAATTTCGTTTATACCGGGCAATTCAAATTTATCCTCTGTGTCAGATATGTATTGCTCCAGCAGATTGTGAAGTCTTAGTTTTTCCTTGTGATAATACTGGTCGTGGCAGATGTTTGCCATTTCAAATGGGTCTTCTTTCAAATTAAACAGCATTGCATCAGTTTTTGGGTAGCACACATACTTGTATCCGTCATCGCTTATAACTGCTCGCCATTCCTTGTTAATTCCGTGATTGTGCCTTTTCCTTACCATCTGCTGTAAATATGCAGATTTAGGCACTGGTTTTGTGTTTTCCTTGTAATTTATATTGTTCTTGTTTAAACAAAAAGAAGAATAATCGTATCCTTGCATAAACTCCGGAACTTCAATTCCACAAAGTCCCAAAGTGGTGGGGGAAATGTCTATGTGGTTTAACAAAGAGTCGTTTGTGTTTGCTCGCATGTGATAGCCTGCTCCAACGCAACTTACGATGAATGGAATTCTTATACTTTCCTCCCACGGGGTGGATTTTTGAGACTGACCGTGAGACGCGTGACAATCTCCGTGGTCGGACATAAAAATAATATATGTTTCTCTGTCGATGTTCATATCTTGCAAGGATTTTCGGAGTTTTCCGATATTTGCGTCAATGTTCTCAATCATTCCATAATACCCTGCTAGGGTGAATTTTGCATCTTCCGCCCATTTTCCAGGAGGTACATTCGGTCGCAGTTTAATGTCCTGTGGATTTTTATAGTATTTCGCTGTTCCTGTGTCGTCATAAGGAGTTACATAGGGAGTGTGTGGAGGTTGAACGGACAAAACAGCAAAAAACGGTTGATAATCATCTTCATTATCGCCAACGTGAGTTTTTAAATGCTCTATGAAAATGTCGCTTAAAACATCGGTTTCATATCCCTTTAGTCTTTTAAAATCCTCACAATCGTTTCCGAAAACATAACATTCATTTTGATTATTGTTGTTTTCATAACCCATAAAATAGTCAAATCCGCCTCGATTTTCAGGAGGTATAAAGTGTGAAACACTGTTAGAGCCGTCCAAGTGCCATTTTCCAACCCAAGCAGTGTGATATCCAGCTTCGTTAAAAACGTTAGTAATCGTTGGTTTTTTAGGGTCGAGTTGCATAGGAGTTTGAATAACTCCATTCACGTGAGGATATTGCCCCGTGAGAAGAGAAGCTCTGAAAGGACAACACCAAGGAGCGCCTGAAAGAGCAGAGGTGAAAGCCACACCCTCTCTTGCAAGATTGTCTAAGTTTGGAGTTTTAACATTTGGGTCACCCATAAAACCCATTGCCTGTGCTCTCATTTGGTCGGTTATAACCCAGATAATATTCTTTTTTCTGTCGGGTTCAATTATAATCTCGGGCAAAAAAACACCTCTTTCATGTTTAATATCCTATTACATTAAGAATGATTAATTTTATTTTTCCATATACAAGCATATTTTGAAAACCTGTATAGATTTGTGAGCTTTCTGGCTATAGAGAAAAGATACTAATAGAAAATCAAAATCATCACGCATGTGCGTGTTTTTTTGCTAAATTAATTATGTCTTTGGCGGATTCCTCGTCCTGAACTTTGTTTATATTAAGTCTCAACCCTTTGTGAGACAGCTCCTTTAACAATATTTCGATTTCATCAGGCTCGGGGCTTAGGATAAGACCTTTTCCTGCTTTTTGTATTCTTTTAAACACTTCAATGTGCTCTGAGGTTTTCGGTTGTCCGGCAACCGGTGTCCACTGAATATTGTCTATTTCGTTTATAGAAAGTATCATCTCAAGATGTCTTACTTCCTCCACTCCGTCAAGGTGATAAGAGCAGTGGTCAACTGCCTTTGCACACTCATCTAGCTCGGGAAGGACAAATTCCTCGAACATATCGGGTGATATCATCACCGAAAAATCGCATTGGAGTTGAACGTGAAAATCCTTCGACCAAGTATGCATCCAGCTGTGTGTGGAGCCACCCA
>CAYJBU010000309.1:0-2023 GCA_964368155.1 uncultured Eubacteriales bacterium
TTTTCCTCGAACTACAGAAAAATACCTCGCCAATCTTTTGTCCACTTTTTAATTGGTGGAGCAATAGCTATGCGCAAAATCCTGAATAAATTAATTTGAGTTTCTGTCAAGAACTATAAAATTAGAAGTGTATAGAAATAAAGAGCTGTCTAAATTGTTGGAAAAGGTGTATAAACCTTGTCAAAACAGTAAAGACAGCTCTTTGTCCAACAAATATTACAATTAATTAATAAAATATTTTGTATTATTTATTGCTATAGAACATATTTTATTTATATAGTTAGGATTTCTCTATAAGCTCAAGTGCGTAATTCAATCTATCTAAAGATTCTTCTTTTCCTAGAATAGCTAGTATTTCCATTGCTCCACCTGGAGTGACAGTTACACCCGCAGCTGCAATTCTTACAGGCCAAAGTAATGTCCCGTTTTTAACTTCGAGTGTTGTTGCAAGGTTTATCAAGTCTTCGTGTAAAGTATTAATATCCCAGTTTTCAATTTTGCTCAAGCATTCGATTGCAGCCTTTAGCATAACAGGAGAATTTTCTAAATTTGCCTTGCTTTTTTTATTAATAAATAAGTCTGTGCTGTAATCAGGAAGTTTTGCAAAAAAGTGTAGCAAAGCAGGAATTTCCATAAACTTTGTAATTCTAGGTTGCAAAATTTCATTTAGTACATCAAAAGGAACTTCTTTATCTCCGAAAACTTCTTTGTAATACGGCTTTGCGTGTGTAGAAAATGTATCTTTATCCATTTTTCTGATGAACTCGCCGGAAAGCCATTGCAATTTGTCGTAGTCAAAAATTGCAGGGGATTTGCTGATTCCTGCTATATCAAAATTGTTAATAAGTTCATTTGTTGTGAAAATCTCTTGATTATCTTTTGGCGCCCAACCTAACAAAGCAATGTAATTAATGATGACTTCAGGAAGGTAACCCTCTTCAAGAAGAGCTTGGAATGTCGTTGAACCATGTCTTTTTGATAGTTTTGAAACTGAACCATCAGGATTTTTCCCCATTATCAAAGGTAAATGCACATAAACAGGCTCGTCCCAACCGAATGCCTTGTAAAGTAATGTGTATTTTGGTGTGGAGGTGAGATATTCGCATCCTCTAACAACGTGAGTTATATTCATTAAATGGTCATCTACGACATTTGCAAAATTATATGTCGGGAAACCGTCAGATTTCAAAAGAACTTGGTCTTCTATTTCTTTGTTTTCAATGCTGATTTCTCCAAAAACCTCATCATTAAACGAGGTTGAACCCGATAGAGGAATTTTTTGTCTAATTACATAAGGGATATTTTTTGCTAGGTTACTATCGATTTCTTCTGCGCATAATTCACGGCAATGTCTGTCATAGCCACCAAAGCTATTGTCGTCATGTAATGAATCTAATCTGTCTTTGGTGCAGAAACAGTAATACGCTTCACCTTTTTTTACTAATTCTTCTGCAAAGGGCTTGTATGAATCCTTGCGCTCACTTTGAACATAAGGACCAAATTCTCCCCCCACATCAGGGCCTTCGTCGTGTGTTAAATTTACTGCATTTAATGTATCGTAAATGACTTGAGTAGCACCCTCAACTAGTCTTTCTCTGTCAGTGTCTTCAATTCTCAGTACAAATGTTCCGTCTTTTGATTTCGCCACTAAATATTCATACAAAGCAGTCCTTAAATTACCAACATGCATAAAACCTGTTGGGCTTGGAGCAAATCTTGTTCTAATTTTTCCCATTTTAATTATAATTTCCTTTCAGTTCAACTTTTTTTAAAAAGGGGCTGTCGTATTAAAGAATTTTCTTGTCAAAATGCATAGCCGAGTTCATGTAATCCGAACCACGCCTAAAATTGCCCAAATTGCACCTTTAACTGCGTTATCCTCTTCGTAATACACAAGTATTACTTCATCGTCTGCCTTGTTATAGTCACAATTTGGACGATTTTAGGTCGAAGATTTTAAAAGCACTCTGTGGGTTTAATAAGGAATAAAAGGCGAGAAGTAATGCTTTCCGCCTTACGAGCG
>CAYJBU010000310.1:0-2000 GCA_964368155.1 uncultured Eubacteriales bacterium
TGCTTTTTATGATTTAGAACCCGCATACAGCTCTGAAGGTTTTAAAAATTATCAAAACAGTTTAAATAATGAAAAACTTAATATTTTTATTGAAAAAATTGTTGAGTTAAATCGTGACATTAGTAGCGACCCAAATTTAGGTAAAGGTTTTTGCATTGGACATAGCTACTTCTGCAATTTATTTGATGTGACTGATACACGTTTACTCGAATTACTTAAATACGATATTACACCTATGATTGAAGAATATTGGGTAGATAATCAAGAAAAATTGAATTATTGGATAAAAACTTTAAATGCAGTTTTTGATTAACTTTATTTGGGGGTAGTTGCTTTGTGCGAATACCCCTTATCTGTGCCTCAATATTGTTTTAACTTATTTATATACTTCGTGAAAGGGATGTGCATTTTTATGAAAAAAGTTTTAAATTTATCTGTGTTAAATGTTGTTTCTTTAACGATAGTTATTGTCGGAATAGTTTTAACTGTCTTAGCGCTTACTGAAAAAAATAATACAAGATTTGCACATGAGTTGGATGTACTTCATTCACAAAGGTTGAAATCTGGAGATTTTGTTGAAGGTACAATAGATGAGTTTTTGATTAATCAGCCAGATACACCAAAAGAGACACCCTCTGCAATTGTGTATGAAGCTTTTGATAATGGTAATCCATTTTTAGCTTATTCGTTAAAGACAATTGATGATAAATACATTTTAGTACAGTTTAACAATGAAGAAAGCATAAATTTAGCTAGAAATTTAAGTACCTTTTTAGAAAATGGGGGTATTGAATTTACAGGGAAAATTGGAAAGCTACATGATGATTTTTCAATTAATTATGAATGGTTTGCAGATGCACTTAATGTAGAGTCTCACTCAGATGTTGATAATGTAGTAGATTCTGTTTATTATATTAATGAATTTAATTACAGTGATATTGATTTTTATATATTTAGAGGCTTGATTGTACTTGTTTTCGGTGTTTGTCTTTTCTTTTTAAATGGTGGAATAAAAGACTTAATTCAAAACAAATCTGCTGACTTAATTAACCCTTCGAATGAAGTGTTAGTAAACTCTTTTGTTAAGCACAGGCGTGTTTTTGAAGCTAATCAACTAGAGAAGATGCTTGATAATGAAAAGAAAAATTTAGGACTATACGAGTCAAAGCTTGAGGCGGTTAATAAAAAAAGAAATATTGGCTTTGTTTTAATTATTTTAGCTGTTTTTGCTTTGTTTTTAAACTTACACAGTGTATCTGCAGCAATGTTAATCTTGATTCTCTTGTTACTATTTTATGCAATTAAATTAGTCTTCGATGCAGTTATTAACATGCAATTTGAACTAGCTTATAAAGTTGTGTCACTTTTTGGGATTAAAACTATTAGGCAGGACATTGTCAAATGTGAAAGAAATATCGAGGCTCTTGAAGAAAATTTACAATAAACTAATGATTTTGGGCTGTCGTATTAACGAATTTTCGTTAATACGACAGCCCCATTTTTGATTTCTAAATATTTTTGAATAATTATTCGTGTCTTAAAGCGTCAATTGGGTTGAGTTTAGCTGCCTTCATTGATGGAAGCAAACCAAATATTATTCCGATAAGCATCGAGAATATCACCGCTAGTGCAATTGCTGGAACATCAAGAGCGACCGGTGCAGATGTGATTTGTGAAATGACTTCTGCTAATATAACTCCTGAGATAACTCCAATAATTCCACCTAAACTTGATAAAACAGCTGCTTCTGTCAAAAATTGCCATAATATTTTTCTCTTTTTTGCCCCAATAGCTTTTTTCAAACCAATTTCTCTTGTACGTTCTGTGACTGAAACCAGCATTATGTTCATAACACCGATACCACCAACTAAAAGAGAAATACTTGCAATCCAAATTAACTGGCTGTTTGTAGTATTACTTAGAGCTTGAAGTTCTTCCGCTCTTTGAAGCAAGTCTTGTGCATTGTATTTAATCTCTGCATCTTCTTGTAAATGACTGTT
>CAYJBU010000311.1:0-1733 GCA_964368155.1 uncultured Eubacteriales bacterium
GACCCCAAACGGAGATGATGCAAGTGATACCACTCATTGGCTCAGTTTATCCTATGGAGAACTTATGGATATTGTGGAAAATGCAGTTAGGAAGTCTAAACTTTCAGCTGAAACAGAATTTTTGATAAACAACTATATTGATACAGTGAGGTGGCATATTGTGGGAGATGAGAGAATAATAAAAATATGTAATGACATATATTCTAAACACAAAAGAGCTTTAGATTTAATTTTTGAAAACAAAGCAGATACTGCAAAGGAAATAACAGATTTTATTTTAGAATACCTAAAAACTTCGGACTGTTTTAATGAAAAATTTACTTTGAACTTTGATAAATGCTCAAAATCCTATATTAGATTTACTTCAAATACGATGGATAAAATAGTAGATCAATCTGATACAGAATCAAGTGGTTGGAAAACGAAAAATCATTATTTCTATGAAATAATTAACAAAGGAAACAGTGTAAAAATAGCTTTGTCCATTAGTAAAGGTAATTACACTGATAGCGAAAGAGATAGTTCTTTTAACCATCTAATTCTAAATGTACTTCCAAATGACAAAAAATCAAACTGGACTTGGAAAGTGCTAAAATCTTGGAACATATTCAAATATACTGACGAAAACTCTATCTATGAAATAAAAGATGACTTCATGAAAAAAATAGAAACAACATTATCCAAATTATCAGAATTTGAAAGCGAGCTATTTGAAAAGCTAAAGAAGTAAAGGAGGACAATAATGCCACTAATAATAGTCAGAGATGACATAACCAAAATGAAAGTTGACGCTATTGTAAATGCAGCGAATAAATCCTTGCGTGGTGGCGGTGGTGTTGACGGAGCGATAGATAGAAAGCAGGCTGAAATATGAAAATACAAAACTACTCAGACTTTATAAAAAATATATTAACCTGTGGATTTTCAATGGGAGGAAGCAACAGCGAAGGAATTTTCTCTATAATAAATTGGGATTGGAAGGAAGAATCGCCATATCAGACGCCAGTGAAATGGCATACAGGAGATGTTGAAACCGACCCTTGGGAATGGCGAATTAGAGTGCTAAATGAGCGAGATGATATAGCATATTCAAAAGTATTTTTCAAGAAAAGTGGTTACATTACTAAAGAATGGTATCCGTATTTTCTTTGTGTAAGACGTGGTGAAACTACACTAAATGAAGCTTATAACGATGGAAATATCAGCAATTTCGCCAAGAGGATTTATGATATAATAAGCGAAAATGGAGCGTTGCCACTTCATATAATTAAACATTTAGGCAACTTTTCCAAAGAGGATAAATCAAAATTTGATAGAGCAATAATTGAACTTCAAATGAAAATGTATATAACAATGTGTGGTTCTGCTCAAAAAACAAACAAACTCGGCGAAGAATATGGCTGGTCTTCAACAGTTTTTTGCAGAACGGAAGAGTTTTTCGGTGATGAAGTTTTTGAACTCGCCTCAAAAATTACAAAAGATGAAGCTATTGAAAAAATAACTGAGCAAATTTATAAACTAAATCCAACTGCTGAAAAAAAGAAGATATTAAAGTTTATTTTGGGGTAAAAGAACATTTCAAGCAAGAAAGGAAGATTTATATGCATATATATGATTTTAAATTAAAAAATAATGATGAAAATGTTGGTACAGTATATTTACCTTATGAAAATGCAAAAAATATACCTGTAATAATATATTGTCATGGGTGGAAAGGTAGAAGAAATCTTTGG
>CAYJBU010000311.1:1743-1999 GCA_964368155.1 uncultured Eubacteriales bacterium
AAAATATTAAAGTTTATTTTGGGGTAGGGAGTCTATATGAACAAAAAAATCATAGTAATACAAGGATATTTAGCTTCGGGAAAATCTACTTTTGCATTAAATTTATCGAAAGCCTTAAATATCCCTTGTTTAATTAAAGATACCTTGAAAATAGCTTTGTGTGAAAATGTTTTTGTTACAACAAATGAAGAAAGCAGTAGGTTTTCTACTGTGACTTTTGATGCGATTATTTATATGTGTGAAAGAATGTTTGAAA
>CAYJBU010000312.1:0-1967 GCA_964368155.1 uncultured Eubacteriales bacterium
TTCCCTTTATTTTTGTTTGCAAACGAACTATAAATATTTCCACTATGCAATATTACATAGTGGCTTGATTATTGTGATAGCGCATAAAGCAGATGCTTCATTTCTTTGCCTTTGTAGTATTTGATGAATTCCTTTTTTACCGTCATACCGAGCTTTTCCACCACCCTGCGTGATGACAGATTTTCAGGTCTTATTTGAGCGGTAATCTCAGGGGTATTTAACGTTTCAAATGCGTAATGGACACAAGCCTTTGTCACTTCATAAGCATACCCCATTTTCCAAAACAATTTGTTATAGATGTATCCCACACCCACATATTCTTCATTATCTGCCGTTTCCGCAAGTATGCCGCTTACTCCGATAAATCGCTTCGTGGATTTTTCTATCACTGCCCAGTAGCTATATCCATCTCTTGCGTATCTCATAATGCACTCATCCATCCATTCTCGTACTTCTTCGTGTGAAAAAGCATGTTCCCACGCATACATTACATCAATATCCTGTAATATTGCACAAATATCCGCGTAGTCATCATGTGTGATTTTTCGTAAATATGTCCGCTTTGTTTCAAGTATTATCATTTTCGTTCCTTTCATTTGCTAATAATGCAAATTTATGCTATTCAAACGTTTCTCTGTCAATCATCGCTTTGGCATTTCAAACCCTATAAGAGCCCTGTTTAAAAAGTCGTTAAAAGGTTTCATTTTAAGAAATATTTCGCTTGCACTGCTGACAAAATCCTCAGATAAAACCTGCTCATCGGACATGAAATACTCCAAATACCAACTCTTGTTTTTAAGATATTCTCCCTGCGGGTGATCTTTGTCATAACCCCGAGGAACGTTTTTAAGCGCTTCTCCTTTAACCTCGAACATATCAGGGAACGAACTGGAATTAATTATCCCTTCCCACTCTTCGGGATTGCTTGCAATATAGTCTCTAATCATGGTGGTAGCATCTTTAAACATAGTTGCAAAAAGTCCACCGCCGAGAAACGTCCGTCCATTCGGCATAATTCTAATAAAGTACCCAACCGGTATAGGTAGTTTTCCTTTGGAGGATATGTGCGCCCTAAACGCAGGATTATACGGAGATTTATCGGCACTATAGCGTGTATCTCGCACAACCTTAAACGTCAGCTCTTTGGGGATGTTGTTTAGTATTGAAGAATCCGTCTTGCCAATTTCGCAAATTAAATCTGAAATAATGGCTTCAAATTCGGCATTTGCTTCCTTAAACTGTATCTTATTAGCATGATACCATTCACGGTTGTTGTTTGCTTCGAGCGCTGATAAATAGTCAAATATTTTCCTCATATTTACTTCAAACCCACCTATTGCTGCTAATTTGCATTTTTTTTGCGTTGCTATAACTATATTTTCCGACTACCGGCTCACACCGTCCTTTATGAAATGTGTGCCGCACCGGCGAAACTCGAAGCTCACATCCCACCGTGTCCACACGTTCTATAAGCGGTTACACTCATAATGCACGAACAAATTTCAGTATTGGCTCTATGGTAGATTTGTCCGTAAAGTCCACAATTTGTCCGTAAGTATCAAGCATTTGCTTATCTTCTTCTCGCAAAGTTGAATAATCTTTTTTTATCAGCATTTTGCGCAACATTGCCATCATGGATTTATGTACAATTCCAAGTTTCGAATAATCTATGCCTCCACGAAGATGATAGACAATAATTTTCTCTTGCATCTCCGGTGACAATGTTTTTTTCAAACTATCCTTGATATTGTCTGTATTTTCAGCATCATTAGTGTCAGCTAAACCACAGGTAAAGAGAATGATGTTTTTATCTTTAATTTTTTCAAAAGCTTTTACAATAAGGTCAATTCCACTAACTCCACCTGCATAAAGACCTCCACCATAAATAATGGTAGTGTAGTCTTTCAAATTGTCCGACTTTATATGTTTTCTTTCAAATATTTCACAAGATAATTCTTCTGAAATCC
>CAYJBU010000313.1:0-1916 GCA_964368155.1 uncultured Eubacteriales bacterium
AAGTTCAAAATATCAAAAAGGAAATTTCAGATATTGAAAACGCTATTAAAAAGCTCGATAATCACGAAGCAAAATATTCTGCTGAATTTGAAAAAGTTTTAGCTGAATATATGGAAGTTAGTTCTAAAGCATTAGATTTTGAGCAAGTTGAATTTGATAATATCCGTCAAAAAGTTCGTGAAACCAAAGAAAAAACTACTATTAGCCAAATTAAATCGACTTATGGAGATAAATTTTCACATGAGATTTTTAGAGAGAGCAAACAGGAGCTTGCAAGAGTTTTAGATGAGGATACCGAGCCACAATCAATTTTAGAAATGCTTACACAAAACAAGCAGAAAATCATGCAACATTCAGAAAACAAAACTAAAAGCAAGGAGCAGGAGCGATAAGTGGCAATTTTTGACACAAGAAATAGCAAAGAGATTATGGAGAGGTTTATTGACGACCTTGTATCCCAAATTTTATCGTTTGTAGCACAAAGTGAATGCCTCCAAAAAGAATTTCTTTGGAGGCATTCATCAATATTACAGTTTTTTGTAGATTTATGCTATTTGTACATTTTTTAAATCATAACCATTTTTTACCACATTTTGGGATTATCTGGGCAGGACATCACTTTTTTTGCCGCCCTAGTCTCTACAAAACAACCACACAGCTTGCACATTCCGTTGATGAGATTATCGCAAGTTTTACATTTTTCTAAGCGTTCGCTGTAAATTTCATCCTCAACTTTGATTTCGCTTGGCATATTCTCGATGTACTTATAAACACTCCTAAAATGTTCGTTTTCCGAAATTTCACTGAGTAAACAGCGTTTGCATATTTTTCTCTCGCTTAGCATAATGTGAAAAGAATTACCGAGCAAGGCGGTGCAGTAAATTTGATTTTATCACCCGAGAGAACATATTTTTCAAAAGTTTTAATAGTCACTTTTTCCTCGTCACCAAAATCATTGTATGAATGCATTTCACCTGTTAGTATAGATGCGGTTACATTGCTTGCTGCAAATCCACTCAAATCAATTTCAAGCTCTGAGCTTTCAATGCACGATAAATTTGATGCAGTTATGTTTACTTCACCACTGTCGGTAATGGAAGAAGATACCGAAACGCTCGGGACAGTTTTATCAGTGTCAATAGATATTTCCTTCGCTACCACAAAGCTTTCAAGCAAAGTTGCATCTTGGTGCACTTTGTACATATCAAACACGTGATATGTCGGAGTGAGTAGCATTTTTTCGCCCTCGGTCAAGATTACCGCTTGCAACACATTAACAGTTTGTGCAATATTTGCCATTATCACACGCTCGGAATAATTATTAAAAATGTCGAGCGTCATCGCAGCCACAATCGCATCACGCATAGTGTTTTGTTGGTATAAAAACCCGGGATTTGTTCCGGGCTCAACATTGTGCCACGTACCCCATTCGTCAACGATTAACCCCACTTTGCGCTCGGGGTCATACTTGTCCATGATATGCAGATGATTTATGATAAGCTCTTCCATTCTGTTCGCCTGATAAAGAGTGTTGTAGTAAAGCTCTTCATCAAACTCGGTGGCAGAACCTTTGTCATTCCACATTGCTGTAGGAATGGTATAGTGGTGGAGTGTGATAGCATCAGTGTATCTACCCGCTATTTTCATTAGTTGCTCAGTCCAGTTGTAGTCATCAACCGATGGACCACATGCAATTTTAAAGAGTTTATTATCCCCGTAATTTCTGCAATATGTAGAAAATCTGCGGTATAAATCGGCGTAATATTCTGGGCGCATATTACCTCCACAACCCCAGCTTTCGTTTCCAACACCCCAATACTTTACTCTCCACGCATCTTTTTGTCCGTTTTCTTCCCTCAACCCTGCCATGGGAGAGAGTCCGTCGAAAGTTAGGTATTCCACCCACTCGCTCATTT
>CAYJBU010000314.1:0-1896 GCA_964368155.1 uncultured Eubacteriales bacterium
TGGTGATCCATCGGGGATTCGAACCCCGGACACCCTGATTAAAAGTCAGGTGCTCTGCCAGCTGAGCTAATGAATCTTAAAGTCGTTTCATCTGACGACTAAAATATTATAGCAATTATCACACCAAAAGTCAACACTTTTTTCAATCTTTTTTTACTTTTTTTTAATATCGTTCAATTTATCAAAAAGAATATTAATTTCGACAGATAATTATATCTAATAATACATAGTATTCAATAACTCGAGCAAATTATTCATAAAACTCTTCTTTTAAGCTTCTAGAAAACAAATCCAGCAAGCTGTCTTTGGCAGATACATTTTCATACAAAACTTTGTATACCGCTTTGCAAATGGGTAAATCAACATTATTTTCTTCTCCCAATAACACTAGTGCTTTCACCGTATAATAACCTTCTGCAAGTTCATCATAAGACTCTGATTTCACAAAACTCTCGCCATACTTCCTGTTATGACTATATTTAGAGAAAACTGTAGCTTCATAATCGCCTAAATGACAAAGCCCATATGCTGAGTTTTCATCTCCACCCATAGTTTTAATCAATCGTGCAATTTCGCGCGTACCTCGAGACATTAAAGCACCTTTCAAGGTCGATAATCTCAGCCCATCCAACATACCTGCAGCAATGCCAACAACGTTTTTCGCAGCAGCACCTATTTCATTGCCTATTAAGTCTTGACCGAAATAAAACCTAATAAGCGGACCTGAAAAAGAGTTTATCAACCTCTCTTTCACTTCATCCATATCACTATCAATCACCATACAATTAGGAATACCGCTTTTGAATTCTTGCACATGTCCTGGACCCAACCAAACAGCAACCTTGCAGCTATTGTCAACGTACTCTTTTACTATTTCACTGAGCCTTTTTCCACTTCCTACTTCAATCCCCTTCATACAAAGAACGAATATTTTATTCATTGGTTTATGTTCCATTAATTCCCTCATCAAAGACCTTAAACCTTGAGAATTCACGGAAACAACTATCACTTCAGACTCAATCGCAGTACTTAAACAATTAGTTAATGTGAAATTATTTTCTTGACTTTTGAGTTGATTAAACGCAGCAGAAGTTTCTCGACCATACAGAACCACTTCATGATTAATTGTAGATAAATACCAAGCTAGAAAAGACCCCCATCTACCGGGACCGATAACTGTTATTTTCATATTATATATATTTCTTTCACGTAAAATTAGAAAGAAGTATCCTTTCTTAAGCATTAAAGCTGAACAATTGTTATCAATATATTATCATATCAAAGATTTGATGTCAAACAATTTAATCACATTATGTGTCATGTATATAGGTGAAAAAAATTCACAACTACTTTATAATTAATTCTTTAAGGGGTATAATTATCATATAATAATGTGAGGGGTTGTAATATGAATAGTGAGAGGATGGCAAAAATCGGAGAATTACTTCGTGAATTGCGTGAAAACAATGGATTAACGCAAGATTTTGTTGCTTCAAAACTAAATATTACTCGTTCTGCATATTCGTATTACGAACTAGGAAAAACAGAACCTAGCCTTAAAAGTCTTACTATTCTTGCAAAGATATTCAACGTTAATCCCGATTATTTTCTGGCTGAAGAAACTAGAGATTTAAGTTTGAGCGACTCTGGGATACGTTATAATGTTTTTCATAAAACACCTGCTTCAATGACCACTCTTACTCCAGAAGAAAGACAGCTTATTGCACTTTTCAGATTGGCTACTGCAAAAGAAAAACGAAAGATTTTTAAAGAGTTAGATAAGCAACCTTCTGATATCAAGAAGTAACAAAATGACATTCGCCCTTGTAGCTCAGTGGATAGAGCAATGGTTTCCGACACCGTGTGCGTAGGTTCAATTCCTGTCAAGGGTACCAA
>CAYJBU010000315.1:0-1886 GCA_964368155.1 uncultured Eubacteriales bacterium
ATGAAAGTGAAGTGTTTGTATGAAAACAAAATCAGTAAATAAAGAATATGACGTTGTTGTAGTTGGTGGAGGTTTATCGGGTGTTTGCGCCGCTATAGCTTCAGCTAGAAACGGAGCGAAAACAGCTTTAATTCAAGATAGACCTGTTTTGGGAGGAAACGCAAGTTCGGAAGTTAGAGTTAATGTTAACGGGGCTGCTCGTGGAGGTGGTTTCAAAAACGCTGTAGAAACTGGAATTCTTATGGAGATTTTGCTTGCAACAAAAAAAGTTAATCCGCAAAATTCATACCATATGTTTGATCATGTGCTTTGGGAAAAAACAACGTATCAAGAGAATTTAGATTTGTACTTAAATACTACTCTTACCGAATCAAACACAGAAAATGATAAAATAATAAGCATTCATGCAGTTCAATTTAGTAGCCAAACAGAGTTTGTTTTTACTTCAAAGCTTTTTGTAGATACAACAGGAGACGCAACTTTAGCTTTTTTGAGTAATGCTGATTTTACTATTGGACGCGAATCTAGGTCTACTTACAACGAATCACTCGCACCTATAAAAGGTGATAATACCACGATGGGTAGTTCCTTGTTATTTTTAGCAAAGGATATGGGAAAACCTACTCCGTTCGAACTTCCTTCATGGGCGTATAAATTAACAAAAGAGGATATTGGAAGTCGTGACATGAGGTTTTTTGACTATGGATATTGGTGGATTGAAGTAGGAGGCGATGATTTAGCGACTATCGAAAACAGTGAAGAAATTCGTAATGAATTGCTAAAGTATTTATACGGAGTTTTCGACTATATAAAAAACAGTGGAAATTTTGAAGCAGAAAACCTAGCGCTTGATTGGGTTGGTTCTGTCCCCGGAAGACGAGAATCACGCCGTGTCTATGGTGATTACGTTTTAAATCAAAATGATATTGATGCGAAAACACGCTTTGTCGACGCTGTTGCATATGGTGGTTGGACTATGGACGACCACACAGTTGGTGGTATTCGTGCAGAAAAAAGCGGAAATGAAATTGGAACAGTGTTCCATGCTGTTGATGATATTTACACTATTCCTTATCGTTGTATCTATAGCAGGAATATTGAAAATTTGTTTGTCGGTGGTCGAGCTATCAGTGCATCTCACATGGCGTTAAGTTCAACTAGAGTTATGGGAACTTGCTCAGTTATTGGTCAAGCAATAGGAACGGCTGCAGCAATTGCTGTGAAAAATGATATTTCACCTCGGGAGGTAGGGAAGAGCTATATTCGTGAGCTACAACAACAATTAATTAGAGACGATTGCTACATCCCAGGTATTGTTAACGATGACAAAGAGGATTTGGTTGCAAACAACAGCACTGTAACATGCTCCTCACAACAAATTGGGTGTGAGGCGAATAAAATCAATTCATCATATGCAAGAAAAGTTGAAGACGAGCAAAACGGTTGGATTTCAGAAAAAATATCTAAACAAGGAGAATGGGTACAGTTTTCTTTTGATTTCCCTGTAAGCGCAAGCACCATGAAGTTAGTTTTTGATCCAAACACAAACAAGATTTTAATTCCGTCATTAAAGCCAAACTTTCAGAACGAATTACCCCCTGAAATGCCTTATGAATTGGTGAGAGATTACAAAGTGGAATTTGTTTTGAATGGTGACATTGTTAAGGTAATAAATGTCAAAGACAATTTCCAACGCGTTAACTGTCATTCTCTTGAAAACATTTCATTTGATTCTGTAAAATTAACTGTTTTGAGCAATTACGGGGATGACTATGCAAGAGTCTTTGAAGTTAGATTGTATCAATAAGTTAAGCTATATCACTACTCTTTATATATATAGTCAAACCAATACAAAACCCAAACAGACCAGCAGGTAAAAATCCGTT
>CAYJBU010000316.1:0-1880 GCA_964368155.1 uncultured Eubacteriales bacterium
TTTTCAAGTTGTTCAGCAGGTATTAATTATCCTTGGTGAAGTTGAAAATTGGCAGATGTAGCTAATATTAACGACTTATTTCCTAATTAGTTAATTAGTAAAGATTATTGGTATAAAATTGTTCATCCTTTCATATTATTTCTACAAAGAGAAAAAAGAGAGGATTTTAACCTATGAACAACAAGCTTTCCACGGTCGATTTTGACTATTTTGAAACATTATGTCATGAAAGCATAGAATTGCCAATGGACATAGAGTATTTTTTACCCGATTATTGCCCTGATATACAGAAAATTTTAAAATGCGATGCCAGCGTGGACCTTAGCGCGTATTCTTTCACTCAGGACAGAATGATGTGTGAGGGGAAACTAACTTTACATGTTCGATATATGGACGAGAATAGCAAAGAGGTTAGAGTGTGTGACATTGTAAGAGAATTTTCACATTCTAAAGAATATCCAAATAGCGAGGATAAAACACTCGGTAGAATAAAGGCTGGAGTGGGTCATATAGTGTGCAGGGCTATCAGTGCAAGAAAACTTGATATTCATTTACCTATAGTTTTATCTTTGGATGTTACAGTGTTTAGAAAAACAAAAGTGAATTTTGATGCACAGGATTTAGAGATGAAAACAGAAAAAATTTGTGTGTCGCATGCAGTCAATGCAATCAATCATATGTTTGTTATTGAACAAAGTTCGCAGTTGGCGCAAACTTCAAAGCCGATTGACTGTATCTTAAGAAAAGAAATTGAAATAAATTCTGCGAAATGCACTTTATTGGGTGACAAAATCGAACTAGAGGGAGTAGCAGATATTTGCATGATATACAGACCTTTCTCTGAAAGCCCTTCGGTTGAAAAAATGACTTTTACTGTTCCATTTACACAAAGTATAGACGCTGGATTTGTTAATCCGGAATGCATCTCAAATTATGAAGTTGACGTGTGTGAATTCAGCTTACAGCCAAAAGAAGACAGCTCGGGTGAGTATACTATATGCGACATCTATGTTAGAATGCGAGCCTGCATTTTCGTTTTCCAGAATAAAGAAATTGACGTGATAACAGATGCCTACTCTACCAAAAATCAAACAAAAATGAATTACAAGGAAATTAACTTTTCTCAATTTCAAAACGATTATAAAGAAAAGTTGTCTTTTAGCAAAAACATTTTTTTATCTGATGATGAGCTAGAAAAAATGCTAGATTTTTGGTGTGAAGATGTAAATGTAAATACATATTGCGAGAAAAACAAAACGACTTACAGAGGAAAGTTTTGCATAAGCCTTTTATATAAAGGGAAAAGTGGTGGAGTTTATTCTGTGACGAAAAACTTTGATTTTACACAAATTAGAGAATTTTCCGAACCTGCACAAAGAAAGTGCGATGCTGTAGTTAAAGTTAAAATAAGAGACTACAGAATTGTTGATGGGAACAATATAGAGTTCAACTGCGATGTGGTACTAGAGTCTGCGGACTACACTTATACTTCAAAAAGAATGCTTGAAAATTGTGAATGTGCTGAAGAAAAACTTTACAAGAACAAAATCAGAGTGTACTACAGTCAAAACGGTGAAGGACTTTGGGATATAGGTAAAAAATATGCTAGTTCAGTCGCTGATATAATACAGAACAATAAACTAAGCGATGATTTGCATAGTCCCGGAGGTGCATTGATTATATATTGATAGAAAAATACACCAATATTTATCTGTTTCAAAAAATCACAGCATTTAATACATCTAAATAGGTATTGACATGAGAAAGTAGGGTTGAAATGATATACAACGACATAAAACAAAGGACCGGGGGAGAGATATATATCGGTGTAGTCGGTCCGGTTAGAAGCGGAAAATCTACATTTATAAAGAAGTTTATGG
>CAYJBU010000317.1:0-1878 GCA_964368155.1 uncultured Eubacteriales bacterium
AACTCCTGGCACTATTTCTTCGTGTGTGTTAAAAAAGTTCGCCTTTATCATGTATATGTTATCGCAGTTCATCATAATTTTTATCTCATCTGCTGAATAATCCTCATTAGCGTAGTTTTCGCTAAATTCATCGATGCTTTCTATCCATGAATTTTCAACTTGTATTGTGTAACCATCACTTATATCGTTAACTGACGATGTATAGTTATCTAAAAATTCAACAGTTTCTCCAAGCTTGTATGTTATAAAATTATACCGAGTTATGCTTGGATCATTATTCACGGCAACGACCCTAACCCCATAAAAAACTCCGCAAATTAGTATGATAACGCCTACCACTAATTTAAGTTTCATGCTTATGACCATTCCTTTCATTCTCGTATGGAATATTATATGTATATGGAAATTGAAAATCATGTCTCTTTTTTTACAAATTCACCATCTTCATTTTTATGCATAATCTCTGTCAATTTCCCTAATTTAAGAACAATAATTTCATCTGCAAGTTCACTCAAAATTTCTGCATCATGACACGAGATAATTACAAGTGCTCCTCGCTCTTTTTCCCCGCTAATTAACTCTTTTACCATTTGAACTCCGTCAGAATCAAGTGAGTTCGTCGGCTCGTCTAGAATTACTATGTCGGATTTTTCCATTAGTGCACAGGCAATACCCAAACGCTGTTTCATTCCAAGTGAGTATTTTCGATATTTTTTCTTATCATTCGGATTTAGACCGACTTTTTCAATCATTTCTTTAACTTCGTTTACGGTTATTTTTGATTTAATTGACGCTAACATTTTTAAATTTTGAAAACCTGTATAGCTGTCTAAAAAACCGGGATTTTCCAGAAAAACCCCGATACTTTCAGGGAACGATATGTTTTCCCACAACAATTTCTCATTTATAGATACAGTACCTTTTGTAGGGCGAATAAGCCCCGAGATAAGTCGCATAAGCATTGTTTTGCCAGACCCGTTAATCCCTTGAAACCCGTATACTTTGCCTGAATTCATAGTGTATGTAATGCAGTCAATTACAGTGTTTGACTGAATTTTTTTTGATAATTCATGTAATTGTATTGTCGTCATCTATTGTTCACAGCCTTTCATTTTTCATAGGTATAGTCTTTTAACTTGAAAAATTCTATAAGATGTATAGGTTTTTAAATTATAAGACTTATAAATATAGCACCGCTAATTATCATTCTTGCTTACTGATAATGTCGTAACTTTCAAATTTAAGAGCGCCTACCAAAATAGAAAATATCATTATTCCAAGAAAAATAAAAATTCCTATTTGTGTACTCACTCCATTCTCTATATATTCTCCTGTTCTGAGAATCATTGCAAAATTACCAACCATCAATGAACTCGTGTAATATGCAGAAGCAATATAGATAGAGGCGATAATAATTAAGCTGAATACAGGATTGACAAAAAACGAAAGAGATGTTTGTAATAAATTTAGAGAAACTGTAATCAATATTTGCATAAGCATTATCTCTATTGTTAAAACTAAATTATCCGTTAGAAAAAAATCATCTTTTAAAATATATACCGTTTTTATTATTCTGTCGTTAAATTCAGGTGATAAAGAAGCGTGAGTAGCAGTACAAAAACTTATAAAAACAATCGCTATAATTAAGTGATAAGCCAAAGTTGTTAAAATGCACCACACACATTTAGATATCCACCAAAACAAACGAATGTTACTCCTGTATATTACTTGTTGTCCAAATCCTTGTAAGTCTTTTAGCGGATAAGTTAAAACTGCAATTGCAGGAGTTACCATATATAGTATCCAAACCACAGGAACAGAAAATAGATTATCAGGTCCAGGAACATACTGTTTCATTCCCGCATATACATAAGCTAC
>CAYJBU010000318.1:0-1868 GCA_964368155.1 uncultured Eubacteriales bacterium
CCAAAAGTATCGGCGCAAAAATGATTGCAAGTATCCACCCAATGACCTTTCTCGCCTTTTTATCTGTTACTAAAGCGACTGCAACTTTTACAAGTATCGCTGTACCCCCAGCCATTAACGACCACCACCACTTCCAAACAATTTCTCTTTATATTTCGGCGCATGAACAGATAAATTGTACCTCTCACTTCCACATTTAAACAAGCAAACACCTCTTTCTGGAAACTTAATTAAGTTGTATTCACTCTCCTCAAGTTGCAATGTGTCTAGATAAAACTGCTTATCTATTGTTCCTGCGTGGAATAAAAACTGATGTGTTGGGATTGAGAAAAGTGGCTTTGTAAACTCTGCAATTTCTTTTATGGCGAAGTCTTCGAGGTTTTGTGAGCTAAGCACCACTGCTGAATCTTTCTTCCTAACCCTTTTCATAAACCCTCTGATATATTCAATAGCCACCATATTTGTGAGGAACAAATATAATTCATCAACCGTCATCACAGTGTTTCCCTCGGTTAAAAGTTTGTTGCTCATATATGAAAGCACGTTAAAAAGCATAGCATTTTTAATGTTTTTGCTCGCAGACAACAGTCCTTTAACTCCAAAAACTATAAATCTGTCAGACTTTATATTCGTATGCCCATTAAAAAACTGGCTCTCTGCACCTTTACATATTGAATTTAAACCGAGCAGTATTTCTGCTAAAGTTTCCTTGCTGTATAAATTTTTCTCATCATAATCAGAATGTTCTTTTTCAATGAGCTCATATAAATCGGATAGAATAGGATAGTCTTGTTCTTTAAGCCTTTTGAAATTACAATCATCAGTTATATTAAACTTCTGATACAGCTTAGATAATAGCATCTCTATTACATCAATATGCTTATCGTCAAAATCTTTGTAGCTTCTAAAAAAGTCTTTTAAAAATGAGATGTGCTGACTAAGTTTAGCGTTGTTTTCATCGTCTTTAAAAACTTTTACTTCGAGTGGATTTATAATATATTTACCTGTCATAAGGTCTATATATGTTCCACCTAAATTCTCGCAAATTTCCGACATTTCTCCCTCTGGGTCAAGGCTGATTACAGACTTTCCACTCTCTAAAATATTACATACTATGAGCTTTAACAGATAGCTTTTACCTTGTCCACTGTTTCCTAAAATCAGAATATTAGCGTTAGTTTTGTCATTTTCTCTCTTTTCAAAGTCCACAATAATGTTACTGCCAAACTTATCTCTGCCTAAATAAAAGCCGTTTGTATCGGTCTTTCCACTGTAATTATATGGGAATAGATTTGCCACAGATGAGGCTGGCAACACTCTTTCAAACTGAGTTGAGAACATATTTTTTCCGCTTGGCATAACAGATAAAAAGCCTTCTTGCTGTTTGAGGTTAAGCCTATCTACATTTAATTTACTTCTCACAAGCTCTGTAAGAACATCTGTTTGCAGTAGTTTTAAATGCTCTAAGCTGTCTGCGATTAGCTCAATAAAAACAGCACAGTGAATAAGTGGTTCTTTATTCCTGTGCATGGTCGAGATTATATTTGCAACATCATTCAGATTATTTTGCGCCTTAATGTTTTCTTTCAAATCGTTGTTTGCCGTGTTTAATCTGTTTTTATTTGTAGCGCCTTGGATTATTCTTTTTTCTTCATTAGGGGTGACTTCTCTTGTGTAGATGTGAAGAGTTATCCCGTCTTTTTCACCTAAATGACGAAGTATTGCTTGCTCTGTTGTAGAGGTTGGATATTCACGAATAGCATATACACACCTAAAGGTGTTGCCACAAATATAATGGTCGATATTAAATTTTATAGCTGTCGGACTTATCATATCTATGAAGTCCTTTGGTTTGTTTTCTTGTAGTT
>CAYJBU010000319.1:0-1861 GCA_964368155.1 uncultured Eubacteriales bacterium
TACTCATTATATGTTTATTAGGTTTAGTGGTAGGCTCAGGTTTTGGGATTTTTTATTCAGGTGATGACACAGGCACAGGTATGTCAATGCCTACAGCTGTATCAGAAATAAATGCAGAATATCAAGAGGCGCTTGAAAAAATAAAGAATACTACAGTTTTTGATGTGCTTGAAATGTCCGGAAGTCGTAGCAGTAACGTGTCATATATGACACGTTGGCGAGAAGTGTTATCAGTGTACGCAATAAAAACTACCACAGATGAAGAAAATGCACAAGAGGTAGCTTCTATGGATGAAGAAAAGTTGGAAATATTAAAGAAAATTTTCTGGGATATGAACAGTATATCATCATCTATAGAGACTAAAACGGAAACTATAATTGAAACTACAAATGATGAAGACGGTAATATTATTGATTTTTTAGTAAAAGGGTAGCAATGCTACCTTTACATATAATTCGAGATAAATGTTATATGAAAATATTGCATATATAAAGAAAAAATGCTATAATAATAACTAATTATAAAGAATTTTGCATTAAAATTAAACTAAAGGTTTGATGTGTTATAGATATTAATCATAAGGTAAAATTTTGGATGATTATATTGAAAACGAATGTAAAATAATAACAACAGTAAAGTAGAGGGAATGAAAATTGAGTTGCAACAGTGTTATGTCACCAAGATTAGAACAGCTTATTTCTGATTTTTCACAAAGACTTTTACCTGAATTTGATGAAGTTTTTGCTAAAACATATTCAGAAATAGTGAATACTATTGATATGAGCGGTATTCATAATATTGTGTCCGAAACTATGCGTAATGTGATATCAAAAGTAGATATGACATCAATAAGTTCTATGCTATCAGAACAGACACTAAGCACCTTATCTAACATTGATTTGTCACATACAAGCAAATTGGCTTTGAGCGCTCTTTCAAGTGCTATATCTGATATTAATTTCTCTGGAATTGATACAAGTACAACTGAGGAGCGGTATTTAATATCTACAAAAGATTATTATTTCAATGGAATTAACAGTGTTGTAAAAAACTACAAACCACCAATAAATATCAATAATAGAACTCAACTTGCACGCAGAGGCAGAAGCCCACAAATTAGATATAATAAAAAAGCAATAGCTAGCTCATTAAATGTCCACGCACATGCTAAAAAAAGAAGAAAAAATACCAGCTTTAAAAGGACTCGCACAACCATAACACAGATTAAAACAAGTGAACGTATTGAAGAAATTAGCAACTTAATTTCTTCTTCTACTGTTACTGTTTATGAGCAGATTGCCACCGAAACTCGAGAAGAATCTTATGAAGTGCTAACCCAAACTGATAAAGCACAATTAGATGATGATATAGTTGAAATAACAAAAAAAGGAAACTGGCAAAAGGCTCTCGAAAAAATCATTCTGAAGTGGAAGCAAAAAAATCCGGTAATAGCTTGGATTTTACATAATATTGTCTTAATTATAATCACAGGCTTATTGGTTAATGCATTAAGCACAGGAATTACAGCAAACACTGCAGATATAAGAGATAGCTTAGAAGATAATTACACTATTATATGTAATTTAGATGCAAATCAAGAAATAACAATAATTGACGAGTGTCCTTATTACTATCAAATTAGTTTTACAGACAACAATAACGAAACTCAAGAAGGTTGGATTGCCAAACGTAATGTTGTAAAGTTGTGTAAGCCAAATAAAGAATAACAAATAGGTTAAAACGCTAAACAGCACAACACAAAATTAATATTAAGTTTTTTTACCCCAATAAAAAACATTCAGAAGCGAAATGGAGAATAAAAATGGCAGAAATCAATTCATCAAGCATAGGCTTTGAAAA
>CAYJBU010000320.1:0-1856 GCA_964368155.1 uncultured Eubacteriales bacterium
TGAGCTTGAAGTGTCATTCTCTCACGAATAACTCTTTCTAGTCTTGAAAAACCTATTCTAAATTGGTTTTGCAACAATTCACCAACGGAACGAATACGACGGTTACCGAGGTGGTCAATATCATCTTTTTGACCTAGACCAACAGCTAAACAGTTCATGTAGTTAATCGTAGCAAAAATATCATCAACTATGATATAGTTTGGAATTAACTCGCCTTTTCTTTGTTTAAGAACTTTTTTTAGTTCAGCTTCTTCAAGACCTTCATTAAGAATTTCACAAAGAATATCAAAGCGAACTTTTTCATTTAGTTCACACTCTACTTCAGGGTCGAAATCAAGATATTTTTTTGCATCTACCATTCCGTTTGACAAGATTTTAACTTCTTTATCGTTTACAGTAACATAGATTTCTTTAACTCCGCTATCATCAATCTCTTCTGCTAAAGCTCTTGGAATCATTTGTCCTGCAGCGGCAATAAACTCACCTGTCAAAGGATTAATAATATCTCTTGTCAATGTTTGTCCTTGAAGTCTGCCTGAAACCGAAAGTTTCTTATTATATTTATATCTTCCTACTCTTGACATGTCATAGCGTCTTTCATCGTAGAACAATGAATTGATATGCGCTTGCGCATTTTCGACAGTAGGAGGTTCACTTGGACGTAATTTTCTATAAACTTCACAAAGTGCTTCTTCAATATTATGGCAGTTATCTTTTGCAAGAGTAGCCAAAATTCTGTCGTCTTCGCCAAAGTGCTCAAGAATTTGTGCGTCTGAACCGAGACCTAGTGATCTAATAAATGTAGTAATCGGTATTTTACGATTTTTATCTATTCTAACATAGAAAATATCATTTACATCGTTTTCATACTCAAGCCATGCTCCTCTGTTAGGAATAACAGTAGAATAAAACAGCTCTTTACCGGTTTTATCGTGTTCCATTTTGTAATAAACACCAGGAGACCTTACCAACTGAGAAACGATAACACGTTCAGCACCATTTATAACAAATGTTCCGCTGTCCGTCATTTTTGGGAAATCTCCCATATAAATTTCCGACTCCTTAAAGAAGCCTGTCTCTTTATTAAATAGTCTTGCTTTTACTCTGAGGGCTGACGCATAAGTAGCATCACGCTCTTTACACTCTGTAACACTGTAATTAGGTTCATCTTCTAACCTGTGGTCAACAAAA
This sequence comes from uncultured Eubacteriales bacterium, assembly GCA_964368155.1. Taxonomy (GTDB): domain Bacteria; phylum Bacillota; class Clostridia; order Oscillospirales; family Acutalibacteraceae; genus SIG603. The sequence continues at coordinate 1,192 of CAYJBU010000320.1, forward strand.
TCAAGTACAAATTTACCGTTAAAATCAGTAATACCCGAGACGTCTTTAAAGACCTCTTTAAGACCTTCTCTAACAAACCAATTATACGAATTCTTTTGGACTTCGATTAGGTTGGGGCTTTCTAAAACTTCTTCAATCTTCGAGAAGCTCATTCTGGTATTTTTGCCAAGTTGTACCGGTTTTACATTCACCATTGAAATATCACTCCGTTCATATAGAATAACTTTTGGTGCGACAACTTTTCTTCACAATAACCATAAGAACTGTCGTCAGCTCTTTTCACAGAAAATACGACATTTACTAACATAAAACTTGTGTTTATTACTGTGAGCAAACACAAATCATCTTAAAAAATAGGCGTATATCTCCATGATAATGTAATATAGTATTATACAACAAAACACTCGCAGTGTCAACTCTATATATCGCTTATAATAAAAACAAATTGTAAATATTTTATTAACGATATATTCTGACAATTAAATCAAACCGACAACAGTTTCCGAAGTAAATAGAACAAGAAAAATAAAAATATCTATTGCAAAATGCAAACTTTTTTGGTATAATATCTTAGCGTAACAAAATATCCGGGTGTGGCGCAGCTGGTAGCGCGCTTGACTGGGGGTCAAGAGGCCGCAGGTTCAAGTCCTGTCACTCGGACCAGT
>CAYJBU010000321.1:0-1855 GCA_964368155.1 uncultured Eubacteriales bacterium
CATTTCATAATAGCCCTTTTTAATGAACCGATAAATGTACTTTAGTATCACTTGGTCTTTTATTCCGATGTGCCACATTTCCCTATAAGTTATGTCTGCATTAATTGTACCGAAATAATTTTCAAGGTCTATTGATAGCACATAAGGCATTGTTTGGCATTGAAGTTTAACTTTTGCAAGTGCATTGTGCGTGCTCACTTGTTCTCTAAATCCATAAGAACTATCTACAAATTTTGTTTCACAATATGGCTCAATTACAAGCTGTATACATTTTTCAACTAATTTGTCCCATATAGAACAAATGCCAAGTGGTCGCATTTTACCATTGCTTTTTGGGATATATGTTCTTCTAACATAATCCATTTTTTTGTTTAACAGTCGGTCTTTAACGATTTCAGATAGTTCATAAGTTGAATAATTTTCAAGGGTTTTATAGTTTGTGCCATCTTGCCCCTTTGCCATTCTTCCACTACTTTTGCTTAATTGTCTTACAGCAAAAGCAACATTATTAATCTCATAAACCATTGTATGCAATATTCTCATATTACACTTGTCTTCCCTAAAATCAATAAATCGCTGTTTCATATCTACATAATAAATATTGTTTGTACTCATTGGTTGGGTTTTCGCCTCATTTCTGTATTGATTAGCCTCTTTCATCTAATGTGGCGAATTTTGAATTGATTTTATCATTCTGATTAAGACTAAAGCCCTTCGCTCCTCCATATTTCTTGATATGGTATCTTAACTACTACGGCTCCTGTGACTACCTGTTCATAATCTTTCTGATTTTACCCTTTCGGTGCAAATCGTCCTCAATTATTACAATAGCTATCTATTGTCAGGCAGTTCTCCTTTTTCGATATAACTGCTTTAATACTATACTTAGAACTCCTCTATACTCCGTAAACTTGGTTTACACCGATACGATTTCCACGTATTCTATAGCGACCATAACGCTATCCCCCTTAACAACGATACAATATTGCGTGAGGTAAGTTTATATTTTACCCTCTCTACGATTAATAGAGTTCGGGTAATCGAACTGACGAAATTTAAAAACAAGGAAATTATATTCATATATAGTAGAGCCCGAGGTGTACTGTCACCAGCATTGTCCCCGTCTTCACCTATGCTTCGCAACTGCTTGTTACCAAACAGCTGGCAGGAGTATTAGCCGAAATCGGATACATAAGATATTGGGTTCTTATGCCGTTTCCAGTTATATCAATTACCTATAAAGTATACTTGCGTATCTCTATCAGGTTTACAGTGGTGTCCACTCTACTACGAGGGTTTTACACTGTAATTAAGGACGCACTGTATCGCTCGCTCCCACATTTAAACAGGCAAACACCTCTTTCAGGGAACTTAATTAAGTTATATTCTGATTCCTCTAGTTGTAATGTGTCGAGATAAAACTGTTTATCTATTGTTCCTGCGTGGAATAAAAACTGATGTGTTGGAATTGAAAATAGTGGCTTTGTAAATTCTGCAATTTCTTTTATGGCGAAGTCTTCGAGGTTTTGTGAGCTAAGCACCACAGCCGAATCTTTCTTCCTAACCCTTTTCATAAACCCTCTGATATATTCGATCGCCACCATATTTGTTAGGAACAAATATAATTCATCTACTGTCATCACAGTATTTCCCTCTGTTAAAAGCTTGTTGCTCATATATGAAAGCACGTTAAATAACATAGCATTTTTAATGTTTTTGCTTGCAGATAACAGTCCTTTAACGCCAAAGACTATAAATCTATCCGACTTTATATTCGTATGACCGTTAAAAAACTGGCTTTCTGCACCTTTACATATTGAATTTAAACCGAGCAGTATTTCTGCTAAAGTTTCTT
>CAYJBU010000322.1:0-1298 GCA_964368155.1 uncultured Eubacteriales bacterium
TAAAGGTGTAATTTGGGCAATATTAGGCGTGGTTCGGATTACATGAACTCGGCTAACCATTCAACCTCAGCATCATACCCATGATACTAGTTATAAATGATTCTCTTGTCTTTTTCTGTCTTAATATATACCTTTATTGAATAATCTACTGTAGCACTTCCATTATCTAGATAAACTTCTAATGAAATACTACTATCGGGAGAATGTGATGTAAAGAGAATTTCTTCGCCTGGTTTGTTTGCGCTAAATATAATGAACATAGGCTCAATATAATAGTAGACTACAGCAATAAATGCGAATATTAGCAAAAAGATTGAAGCTTCAAATAATCTTTTTCTTAACTTATTACTAAGACTAAGATTTTTTTCATATTTATTTACCTTCATTTTAATAAGAAATTTTTTCATAAAGCACCACCTTCGTGCATTGCTCCGCAAATTAAATTGTGGACAAAACATTGGCGAGAGATTTTGTTGTTTAAGTCCGTGTAAATTAGGAAGTTCTGAGTTTTGAGTAGACTTATTAGTCAAATAATTTTTTTATTAAGTATCTGCGGAAACGTTATCCCAGTCATCGCTTTCATCTGCATCTATCAGCCAATTCAGCGCCCTGTGTCGTTCTAATACTACACCACTATCCAAATCTGACGGTGCTTCCTCGCCTTTTATGTGTGCATCGACACATGCCCAATCATAACGATAAATTAAATCACATTCATCTAGAATTTCGTGAATATCACGCAACTTTACTGTTGTCATAAAGCTGTCAAACGATCCATGCTCCGCAACAACTTTAGTAGCATAGTTGCAGTCGCAAATGCCTTCGGGGTAACTAAGTTCATCAACTAAGCCTAATGCCCAAATAAGCACCCAATAACCCTCATATTTCCATGCCATATCGATTTTTTCTTGTTCTGATACTTCTTCTTTAAAGATAATATCTTTTTCTTTTGGAGTTAACTCATTTTCTACACCAAAATTCGTTAACAAGCCTTCGATAAAATTTTTCGCTGATTTTTTCTCCTCAGCATCAATATCACTATGCAATTCAAAGGCAGCTTGTATGGAAATGAGGCATGCAATAGCTCTTTTTGCAATTTCTTCTGCTGTTCTGATTTTTACATCATCGCTACTTTCTATAACCGGTAGTTGTTCCATGTATGGGATTTCCATTTTTTTTAGTTTCTCTATAGAGCAATTTTTTCTTTCTGCGGGTGTTTTCATGGTCATTCTCCTTAATATTTGTATTGGCACGTTCGAAACTCACAAATCTTTTATTATGTAAGATTGATACAATTA
>CAYJBU010000322.1:1308-1852 GCA_964368155.1 uncultured Eubacteriales bacterium
CTTTGAGAAATGTGTTATAAGATCACAAAAGCACTTGTCTAAATTATCCCATTCGCCCTTTAGATTCTTTGTATTTGATTCATACGAATAGATTTTGTGTGTTTTAGTGTCAATAAATACATCAATCATTGCTTTTGATTCGATTTCATCGAACAAAGCACATTTTAAGAAGTGATTGGGAATTTTTCTATGTCTTGATAAAAAATTTGATCTTCTAACGTCAATTGGTTCCTCTTCGTCTATGTTTCGTGAATATGGTGATGTTCTTGGTAAACCGAATATGTCGAAACGGGTACGATATATTTCATGTCCAGAATTTGTCAATACCATTAAACGGCGGAAAAAACCTCCTCCATTTGAATATTTAAGAAATTCAATATATTCTTTAGGGAATTCAAGATTAAATTCATTTAGTAGCCATTCTTTTATTAGTTCGTCTGTTAAAGGTTTGTAGAGTTGGTGTCTTCCTAATACACGATCGTCTAATTGTATTGGATCTAGAATCAAGGTACCATTTTTTCTTACAACACTAGTGTTTGCGTGT
>CAYJBU010000323.1:0-1828 GCA_964368155.1 uncultured Eubacteriales bacterium
AGCAAAAATTCAGTAGTACGACCGAGATTATGGAGGCGATGAAAGAAATGTTTTCACATGTCTTAGAAGAGGTTTTGGAGAGTGAACTTGAAGAAAAATTAGGGTACGAAAAAAGTCAAAGAATGCTAGATAATAATGAAAATTCTCTGTCGAAAAACTACCGAAATGGGTATTCTGAAAAGAGTGTGAAAACACAGCTTGGCAGTGTCAAAATCAAAGTTCCACGAGATAGAAATGGTGAATATGAGCCACAAATTATCGGAAAATATAGTCGAAATGCTGATGGTATGGAAGAGAAAATTTTAGGTTTGTATGCGTGTGGAATGAGCCAACGTGATATTTCTGAACAGATTAAAAGTTTGTATAATGTTGACATTTCACCAGAGCTTGTGAGCAAGATTTCTGAAAAGATTATGCCAGAGGTAAATGCTTGGCAAAATCGTCCATTAGACAGTGTTTATCCGTTCGTTTTTATGGACGCAATTCACTACAAAGTCAAAGAAAATCATCAATATATTACCAAAGCAGCTTACGTGGTTTTAGGGATAAATTTAGACGGAAAAAAGGATATTTTAGGTATTTGGATAGGTGAAAATGAGAGCAGTAAATTCTGGTTATCTGTACTAAATGACCTTAAAAACCGTGGTGTACAGCGTGTTTTTGTGTTTTGCGTGGATGGATTACGAGGTTTTAAAGAAGCGATAAATGCAGTATATCCTAAGTCACAAATTCAGCGCTGTATTATCCATCAAATTCGCTCATCAACACGCTATGTGAGTTACAAACACATCAAAGAACTTATGAAAGATTTGAAGCTTGTTTATCAAGCTGTGACTGAAGATGAAGCATTAAATAATCTTATGATTTTTAAAGAAAAATGGGAAAAAACTTATCCGTCTTGTGTTAAATCTTGGGAAGAAAATTGGGAAATTTTGTCCACATTTTTTGCATATCCTTCCGAAATTAGGAAAATAATATATACAACGAATATTATAGAGGGCTTAAATCGTCAATTTCGCAAAATCACAAAAAATAAACCATCATTTGTTAACAGTGATTCGCTCAAAAAAATGCTATATTTAGCGTCTAAAAAAATTGTAGAACATTGGAGTGTTAGCTGTAGAAATTGGGATATGGTGCTAAGTCAAATTAATATCCTTTTTGACGGTGATGAAGTCGCTTAACTTTCCCTTAAAATTAGTATCTCCATAGAGTGAAATAGCATTCACCAAGGCGCATACTATTTTACCCTATGGAGGGGTTCGGTTATTAAGCGAAGTTAGCTTAAAGTAGTCGTTATGAGAAAGTTTTACTGTTTGGAGTTTTGTTGTTTACACAAAATTTTCGGGGATGCCATTGCTGATGATATATCATTAGCAATAGCCCTTTATAATTTGTATGATAAAGTTTTTCTTGTCATGCAGCCACCTTTTTTGTTAAATAAAATTTATTCAACTACTCAAAACTCCTACTTCGTGAGTGGTTTTGTTTTGCGTATAGCAATGGTTAAAGTAGGCTATACAAGTGTTGCTCATTATATCTACATATCACTATCAACTTTATAGATCACAATAGCACATATATTATGTATCTCTATGTTTTCTGGGATAAATGCGTAATAGCATTGGTCGTTATTTAAGTCAAACTGAACTAATTTAACAGATGCATCGCCCCAATATTTTTCTATATCATAATCTTCTAAATCTTCTTTCCAATCCAATGCAGTGATATAGCCTAAATGAGCAAGAATATTAATTAATACTGTTCCTAAAAACATATTGTCTTGTCTTGCTTCAATATAAGTTTTTTCATCAAACCAAATGTTTTT
>CAYJBU010000324.1:0-1819 GCA_964368155.1 uncultured Eubacteriales bacterium
GTTATAGGGAATGTATGAATATGATAATCAAAAATTCACCTTGTATTTGTAATAGAAGAATTGACGAATTGCAAGAAATGGAATTTCAATCATTTTTATTTTCACTTAGTGACGTATATTCAAAAAGCACTTTAAATCATATACGAACAGTTATATATAAAAGTTATGATGTTGCTTTAAGGAATAATATTATTCCGATTAAGACTATTACAAAACTTGAAATTCCTAAAAATGCCAGTGAAAAAAACGTTGTTGCATTGACAAAGAATGAACAAAAAATTATCGAAAAAATTGTGGTAAGCGAAAATCTAGGACATATCGTTATATTTCTTTTAAAAACAGGAGTAAGGATTGGAGAATTATTGGAACTCAAATGGAGTGATTTTGATAGGAAAAATAATTCTATAAAAATAAATAAGAGTAAAACTGAAAATGGTATAAGAGAAATACCTTTATCAGTAACAGCAAGATTAATTTTGGAAAGATGTAGAGCCTATCAAAAAGAAAAAGGAAATGAGTATATTTTTTTAAATACAAAAGGTAATAAACTTACATATTCCTCTGTTAAGAAATTATTTTCTAAAATTAGAAACATAAGTGGAATAAGAAATTTTACACCTCATATTTGCAGATATTCCTTTGCTACAAGAATGGTTGAAAATGGTTGTGATATAAAAGCATTAGCTACAATGTTGGGTCATAAAAACTCAAATTTTACTATACAACGTTATGTGACTGCTGATATTGATTTTTTGAAAAACCAAATAAAATTGATTGATATGTAATCGTTGTTAAATCCTGCTCGATTTGAGCAGGATTATTCTTTATGTATAAGTGAAATTATGAATTGCACTTGACACAGTTTAATGTTCATGCTATCATTAACTTAGTCAAAACGTATTAAAATGACTAAATTGAAAAGGTGAATAGAATAATGAGAGATTATAATTTTGAAAACAAATGGGAGAGCTTGATTACTCCTGAAATTGTTTCGTTGCTTACGCAAATACACGAATTTAAAGGACAACAAAATTTATTTATAGAACAAAAAGCCCAAACGCTTACAACGCTTCTAGAGATTGCAAAAATTCAAAGTACAGAGGCTTCCAACAAAATCGAGGGTATCTATACCTCTGACGAACGTCTAAAATTAATTGCAATGGATAAGACCACACCAAGGTCGCGAGATGAGCAAGAAATTGCAGGATATCGTGATGTGCTGGCTACAATTCACGAGAGTCATGACTTCATTCCAGTAAAGCCGAGTATGATTTTACAACTGCACAGAGATTTATATAAATATAGTGGATTAGGCTTTGGAGGGAATTATAAAAACACAGATAATGTTATAACTGAAGAGCTTTCTGACGGAACAAAACGAGTTAGATTTCAGCCTGTTCACTCTTGGGAAACATCGGAATCTATCGACGAGCTTTGCAAGGCATATAATGAAATAATTGGAAAGGGAACTGCAAATCCATTGCTTATAATTCCAATGTTTGTACTTGATTTTCTTTGCATACATCCATTTAATGATGGTAATGGACGAATAAGTAGGCTTTTAACATTATTGCTTCTTTACAGAGCAAATTACATTGTCGGCAAATATATTAGTATAGAAAAAATTATAGAGCAGAGCAAAGAAACTTATTACGAAGTTCTTGAAGCAAGCTCACAAAATTGGCACGAAAACACTAACGACTATGCACCTTTTGTACGATATAGCTTAGGTGTAATTGTCGCAGCATATAGAGATTTTGAAACTCGTGTTGATGTGATGATTACAAAAGGATATTCAAAACCTGAGCGAATTGCAGAG
>CAYJBU010000325.1:0-1810 GCA_964368155.1 uncultured Eubacteriales bacterium
TTCCGCCAAGAGTTGAATATTCAGTAACTGAAAAAGGGAAAACACTTTTTCCGATACTTGAAATGATGTGTGAATGGGGCGAAAAAAACAAAGATGATAGATTTGAAATTATAAATCCTCAATGCTTATAAGTAAAGCCTACTGAATAACACGTTATCCAGTACAAACGCAAGGCGTTTGTTGTAAAATTCACTCACAGAGCGAATTTTACGGCTTATCTTGATGATATCAAGTTGTTCAGCAGGCATTAAGTAAAACTAGAAAAAAAGCTTAGCATATTACGTCTTAATCATTTCACCTTTATCCATTTCGTACACTTCATCGCATAAAATATTAATGTCAAGTGGATTGTGCGAAGCCAAAAGAATGGTGACTCCTTTATCTTTAAGAGATAAAAACAGCTTTCGCATATCTTCTACACCACTGTTGTCAAGTCCGTTCATCGGTTCGTCTAAAATGAGTAGCTTTGGGTTTTCCATAATTGCCTGTGCAATCCCCAAACGCTGACGCATACCAAGAGAATATTTATTTACGCACAATTTCAAATTTGGGTCTAAACCTACAAGGTTAATAATCGATTCAATTTGCCCTGCGTTTTTATTTTTTATTCCCAAAAGCCACTTTAAGTTGTTATAACCCGTTTGGGTTCCTATAAACCCCGGAGTTTCAATAATCATTCCTGTGTTAGGTGCAAAATCGCAGTCTTTTCCTATCTTTTTACCAAAGACTCTTACGCTACCACTTGTAGGCGAATAAAAACCCAAAATACATTTCATCAAAACAGTTTTGCCGGAGCCGTTTCTCCCCACAATACCGTAGATTTTGCCTTTTTCAAGGGTTAGATTAATATCACTCAGTATTATCTTATCTCCGAATTTTTTATAAAGGTTTTCTACCTCTACTACTTTAGCCTGACCGATATAATCCGAACCCGTTTCTAAACCGAAGTGTGGGTTTCTAAGCACACACTTCACTTTAGAAATCTTCGACCCCAAATGAATATATTTTAGCATTAAACAAGGCAGACGTCGACGGCAAACTGGCGTTTGCCTAGGAGGATAACGCAGTTTAAGGCTGAAATGTGTTTGTTTGGGGCGGGTTAGGATTATATCGGTCAGGCTATTCATCTTGTTCTCCTTTAAATGCAATATCTTTTTTTCTCAGTGTCAAAAAGGATATTGCGAAAAAAATCATTGTGATTAATGCAAATAAACTTAAACTTTGGAAAACTGTTGGCAGTTCGTCGTATCCCCTCGAATGCATTGTATATACGGAATGATTTAACGGAGAAAACCATACAGACATTAAATTTGCAATATATTTCATGTTGCTGTCGAGGTTTAACCACAAAACAAAATAATCCGGATTTAACAAAAACGAAAGAAAGCTTACCAAAAAGATTGTTGTGACCGCAGTCTTTTTACTGTATTTAAGTGAAACAAATAGGTTAACACTCAACAAAAAAAGCATATAGGAAGTCGTCAAGAAAAATATTTCAATCATACATTCAAAAGGTGTTCCAGTTTTTATCACAGTTCTAACAACAGTGAGAGTTTTTTCAAATGCATAAGGATTTAAACTCATAGTAATAGCAGTATCACTCCACTCGTTTAAAAATGATACATTTAACATAGTCATTAATCCTGTTGCTATTAAAAGGATTAACATATATAACACCGCAACCAATATTAATGTAAAAATTGTTCCCAAAAGCCAGGTCAATTTGCCTTTTTTGAAGATTAAGGTCATATCGGAGTTGTCTAAATCAGGCATTTGTGACATTGGCAAAATTAGTGCGAATGATGTGAAA
>CAYJBU010000326.1:0-1807 GCA_964368155.1 uncultured Eubacteriales bacterium
TATAGTTATTTAAAACAATTTTTGAGTTGTTAATCAGTCGTGAAGTGTATTTCTTTATATATGAAAACACAGAAAAACCGCCATTAAGGCGGTTCTTCTGCTCTTTTGGGGAGGAGTTGTATTGAAAAGCTGCGATATCGATTATCGCAAGTCGCATCATCTGAAAAATTGTTAAGTTTGTTAACTTGTTTATATTATATACTTAAAAGATTATATTGTCAAGCGAATTGGAAAAGATTATATCTATACACATATCATACAATAATAATACATCAATTATGTACATGATACACAAAACAATTACACAAATATACAATTGCAAAAGTATACTAATTATGATAAAATTAGGTATTGAGATGTTTTGTGGCACTGACGAGCAAACAAGTCAAAACACTTTACCAAACAGAAAGAATGGTTATGAAAATGGATAAATTGAATAAAAATGATTTGTATATCACCAAAATTACAGGGGTTAATTCGGAAGGCTTTGGTGTATGCAGAATAAATTCTGTCGTAGTTTTCGTACCGAATTCTGCAGTTGGAGACGAAATTGAAGTCAGAATTGTAAAGGTATTGAAATCTTATTGTTTTGGAAAAATTGAGAAGATAATAACTGCTTCTATATCAAGGCAAGAAAGCGAGTGCCCTGTTTCACAAAGTTGTGGTGGGTGCGTTTATAGGCATATTAATTACCTCTCGGAAACGTTAATAAAACAAGATAGGGTTAAAGAAGCCATAGCGAGAATTGGGTCTTATAAAGACTTTGTCTTTGAGCCAATCGCTGCCGCAGAAAAACGAAATCATTATAGAAATAAAGCGCAAATTCCTTTAGGGCTTAACAAAGATGGCGAGTTAATCATGGGTTATTACGGTAGGCATTCACACAGAATAGTCAATACAAAATCTTGCTTGCTTCATCCAAAAGATTTTGATACTGTTGGAGAGATTTTCAGAAATTGGTTTAGCAAACATACACTAAGCGTATATAATGAAGTAACTCACAAAGGTTTATTGCGTCATTTGTATTTGCGAAAAGGTGAAAACAGCAATGAATTGATGGTGTGCGTCGTTATAAACGGAAATGATTTGCCGTACTCAAGCAGTTTGATTGAAGAATTAAGAAATACTTTGCCAAACTTAAAATCCTTTGTAATTAATATTAATAAAGAAAAAACCAATGTTATCTTGGGAAAAGAATGTGTAACGCTTTGGGGAAGTGATTTTATTATTGAAAAAATTTGTGGACTTGATTTTAAAATTTCTCCACGTTCTTTTTTTCAAGTTAATACGTCACAAGCAGAAAAGCTGTATAAAAAAGCACTCGAGTTTGCTGATTTAAGCGGCGATGAATTCATTCTGGATTTGTATTGTGGCACAGGAAGTATAGGACTGAGCATGGCTGAAAATTCAAGTAAATTGATTGGTGTTGAGGTTGTAAATTCTTCAGTTGATAACGCAAATGAAAATGCAAAAATAAACGGCATTGATGCAAAGTTCATATGTGGTGATGCAACCAAAGCAGCACAAATTCTAGCTAGTAATAACGAAAAACCTGATGTTGTCATACTCGATCCCCCACGAAAGGGCTGTGACAACAACTTAATTGATATAGTCAGTAAGATTAACCCGAAAAAAATAGTATATATTTCGTGCGATCCATCAACGCTCGCGCGAGATTTGAAATTATTTAAGGAGAAATCTTATGTCATGACAAATGCTCAAGCTTTTGATTTATTCCCTTGCACTTCACATGTAGAGACGTGCGTACTTTTATCCCACAAAGACCCACGAAACTGCTCACCATCTA
>CAYJBU010000327.1:0-1441 GCA_964368155.1 uncultured Eubacteriales bacterium
TACCCACATTGTTTTACTTTTCCTTCTTTTCGAACTTTATTCAGTTTTTAGGGTATTAATAGTCTTTAATGTTAACCAACGAACGCTAGTCGTTCGTTTTTTTTGCGCTATTCTAAGTTATGGCGAGTTATAGTGCATTGATAGAATTATAGATTACTTGTATTTTTTGATGAATTTTATATTGCTTATATTTATTAGACTGCTTTTATTTGAGAGTGATAGTATGGGGACTTCATATTGTAACAAAATTACTATTTGTAACTGTTTCGACTTGAATTTGAGAATTAAAATCTAAGTATCTCGTATTATTACAATACTATTCATATAGAAATAAATAATATTGAAATTCCTTTAATATAATGTTATAATATAGTTGTATTATATATTAATTAATTGTTATCTTTTTTGGTAGTTATTGATATTTTGGAATATAAATAGAATCTATTACATCGGAGGTGTTTCTTGTGCTTGCAGATATGCACGTTCACACTAATATATCATGCGATTCGAAACAAACTATGGAGGAATATTGTATAAGTGCAATTAGTAAATCTATTGACGCAATATGTTTTACTGATCATGTTGATAATAATCCTGCTGATTTTGGATGCGGTTTTTATAGTCCTGATGCTTATTTTAGACAAATTGAGTTTTGCCGAGAGAAATATGGAAAGGAGCTGAAAATTCTTGCTGGAATAGAATTTTCGGAACCATTCGAATATCAAAAAAAGTTTTGCGACCTTTCAAAACTTCCATATGATTTTATTATTGGAAGCGTTCATTTTTGGAAAGATGATTTATTTCCTTCGCAAATGTTAGGTAAAAACATTTCGTTAAAAGATTGTTTTGAATTATATTGGGATGTATTAAGAAAATCTGTTTCGTTTGGTGGATTTGATTGTGTAGGGCACTTCGATTTTCCAAAGAGGTACTATAAGGATATACACTATAATCAAGAGATAATTCGTGACATTATGGATGTTATAGTAAAAAATGATTTAATTTTAGAGATAAACACTTCTTCAATACGAAAAGGCTTAAATTCTACTATGCCCGATGTTGAATTATTGAATTTGTATAAAGCAGCAGGGGGGAAGTATGTAACATTGGGTTCTGATTCACACAGCGTTAGTGAACTGTGTGCTGATTTTAGTATCGCAGAAGATTTAGTAAGTCATTTAGGTCTTGTAAAAGTTATATATGAAAAAAGAAAGCCCTATATAATATAGTATTTGCAATTAGAACTAGTTTTATAATTTCATATGTTATTTAAGAATAGCTAAAAAAGTACATTAAAAGAGGGCAACAGTAAAAAAATGCTGTTGTCCTCTTTTGGCAAATATTCAACTGTATTAAGCTTAATCTATTTACATCTAACGTTTTACCAATGAATTTCTCGTTAAACCGATTAATGCCAAAAAATGCATTTTATGTAGTTGAT
>CAYJBU010000327.1:1451-1762 GCA_964368155.1 uncultured Eubacteriales bacterium
TTGATTGTTTATTGGTAAATGATTAGGGGATTAATGTTCTTTAATGTTTTAATTAGAACTTCGTTGTCTTTTGCAGAAACCATTATTGTATCTCGATAGCTCTCGCTGTTTATGAAAGTTATTTTTAGTCTATCAAGTGAAGTAGAGAAATCCTGTCTAGGATCGTTAGTTTTTTCTATAGTTTCTATTTTTGAAATTTCAAATTGCTTAGTATTAATTCCTGCTCTGACTATGACTAAATTATTATCCACTAGTATTTCGCTTGGTAATGTCCAAATTATTTGATAAATAATGCATACAAAGGATAATAT
>CAYJBU010000328.1:0-1756 GCA_964368155.1 uncultured Eubacteriales bacterium
GAAAAAGCGCAGAAATAATAGAGAGTGAGGGAATTATGAATACTGAAAAATTACAAGTTGTGAGCAAAGAGGTAAATGGCTGTTTAGTGCATTTTTCTTTTGCAAAAAAGCCGAACAGTGAAATACAAAGGAAAATAGAATATATCTTAACCGATGCGTTTGAAAAAAGAATTTTTGGAAACACACCGATATAGCAATTGATAATTTATTGTTAAATAGAAATAATTTGATAGATATATGTAGCTTTATGTGGTATTGTTTGTGTTACAAAAAACTAAAAAAGAGAGGAGAAAAGTTATTATTATGAAACGAGTTTTAACATTATATAGAGTGTCTACAAAAGGACAAGTAGACCAAGATGACATACCTATGCAAAAAACAGCATGCCAAGAATTTGCTAAGAGCCAAGGCGATTGGATAATTACAGGTGAGTTTTATGAAAAAGGCATATCAGGATTTAAGGTGTCGGCTGATGAAAGAGATGCAATTCAAGATATAAAGTCAGCCGCAGAGAAAAAAGAGTTTGATATATTACTGGTATTTATGTTCGATAGATTAGGCAGACGACAAAACGAAACACCGTTTGTTGTGGAGTGGTTTGTAAATCAAGGCATAGAAGTTTGGAGCGCCAAAGAAGGTCAACAAAGATTTGACAATGAGGCGGATTATCTAATAAATTTCATGAGGTTTTGGCAAGCTGGGGGAGAGAGCAGGAAAACTTCAATGAGGGTTAAAACGAGACTGGAACAGCTGACAGAAGAAGGAGTATACACAGGTGGAGTTGTTCCACTGGGATATGAACTTATAAAAAGCGGTAGGCGAAATAAAAAAGGCAAAGAGCTATTGGAGATAAGTATTGACGAAGAAAAAGCAAAATATGTAAGACTCATATTTGAAATGACAGTGAAAAGAGGATACGGCTCATACAGAATGGCAGAATACCTAAATAAATTAGGCGTAAAAACGTCAAATGGGAGCAAGTTTCAGTGTAATACAATTAACAGAATATTAAAAAACAAATTGTACTGTGGGTATATACATAACGGAAATGCTTGTTCTGATAAACTTGAACACCTTGAGATTATAGAAGAAGATTTATTTAATCAAGCACAAGATATATTAATGCAACGCTCGCATAAAGAAAATGAAAAAAGCCATATCGCTAAGAATACAAAAGGAAAAACGCTGCTATCAGGTAATATATTCTGCGCAAGCTGTGGTGCAAGAATGAATGCGACAAGCTATACAGATAAATATAAAAGAAAAGACGGTAGCATGTACGAAGTGAGAAAACAACGCTATATATGTACAGGCAAAACAAGAAATAATGCCTCATGTGAAGGTCAAGTGGCTTATGTGTCGACAAAAGTTGACGAAACGATAAGTGAGATTGTATGCGAGTATTTGAGCAAAATAAAGACCACACCCAAAAGTGTGGCACTTGAGAGGAAATATAATAAAGAAATCAGCTTATGTAAAAGCACAAGGAAAAAATTAGTAAATGATACGGACAAACTAAGAAAAAGATTAAAAGGCTTAACAGACGAAATATCAAAGTCACTAATGGGAGAGAGTAAATTTTCACCGGATATATTATCCCAAGCAATAGAATCGGCAAAGTCACAAATCAGAGAAAACGAGCAAAAATTAACAGACTTGGAACTTGAGATATTAAACGGTGAAGTCATGACGAAAAAACTAGACCACTACTACGCACAGTTTAGAGCATGGTCGGACGAGTTTTTATCAGCAGAAA
>CAYJBU010000329.1:0-1756 GCA_964368155.1 uncultured Eubacteriales bacterium
TTTACAAAAGATTTTATCATACAATGCAAAGTAAAACTAAGTTTACGAAAGAAATGTCCTATAAAAATAACTTTATGAATGGAACATATAGCTCTTGGGGAAACAATGGTTACTACTATTTTAATGATATCCCAATCATAGAAATTGGTTGGGCGAACTGGGATAGCAAATTGATATGTGCTGTTAAATGCAAAATTTTAAGAAAAAATCCTTATGATTATGGAGTAAAAAACCATAAAATAAGTGTACCGTTTGAAGATTTGAAATATCTTGTGCGTACATCAATGTATATCAAAAATAGTAGATTAGCAATGTTTAGAGTTAGTAAATATAATTCGGTTAGAGGTATTAGCTATTTGTCTGGTGAAAAAGTAGCAGTCGAAAATTATCACTGTCATCATATTAAGCCAAGATATAAAGGTGGTACAAATGATTTTGAAAATTTATGTGTGTTATCAGAAACTGAACATAGATTATTACACAGTAAAAATCCGAATATATTATATGAACTTTATCCCAAAAAGAAAGCAAGAATACGAAAGTTAATTGAAAGTTTATAAAAGAAACAATAGGAATAATCAAAATAAATATGTTTTAAATGTAATGAAAATAATCCCTTTGAATTGGGGATATATTTACTGAATTAAGAGGGCGAGCCGTATGCGATGAAAGTCGCCCGTACGGTTCTGGGTGGGGGAAAAAACCGAGATTAATTTAATCGGAGTTTTACCTATCACTATATTTGTCTGTTCATGCGCCGAAGTATAAAGAGAAATTGATTGGAAGTGGCGGTGGACGTTAATGGCTGGGGGTACAGCAATACTTGTAAAAGTCGCCACTGCCTTAGTGACAGATAAAAAGGCGAGGAAAGTCATTTGGTGGATAATTCTAATCATTTTATCACCTTTATTTTTAATCATTGTAACAATATTTGCCATGGTTTCCGGAGGATCACAACAAGTTAATAATGTTATAGATTTATCATTTAATAGCGAATTAATCATACACGATAGTATGGAAAGTTCAGCAGAATTATCTATAATAACTATGCGTAAATGCTTTGAAATAATAGACAATAAAGAAACAGACTTTGATAAAATAAAAATGAAGTCTGTATTTTTTGTGCTTTATTTTGATAAATACGAAACAGCAAAGGAAGAAATCGAGCAGTTTGCAGATAGCTTTATAGGGAGTAATATGGAGGTGATTTATCAAAATTTAGAAAATATTTTGCAAAGAAAAATTACGGACGAAGAGAAGACTAACATTCAAACTATATACGACTATATAGCTAACGGAGTGCCTATTGCTGTTCCGATAGTAGGTTTGACAGGTTTTGTAGAGCCGGTAGCAGATTGGAGAAGTAGCGTGACAAGTGAGTTTGGTGGGAGAATTCACCCAATAACAAAGGTGTGGGAGGGCCATGGTGGCATAGACATTGGGAAGCCTTACGGCACACCAATTTATGCGAGTTTGAGCGGTGTAGTAGTCTATGCAACTTGGGATAACAGCTATGGTTATTTTGTTAAAATAGACCATGGAAATGGCTTTGAAACACTCTATGCCCACAACTCTAAGAACCTTGTAACGGCTGGGCAGATAGTAACAACAGGAGAAAAAATAGCAGAAGTAGGCTCAACCGGCGACAGCACAGGCAATCATTTACACTTTGAAGTGAGGGTAAATGGTGAGCCTATAGAACCGAGAAATTATTTACCATAGGGAGAGATGAAATGAATTTAGAAACAACAATCAT
>CAYJBU010000330.1:0-1753 GCA_964368155.1 uncultured Eubacteriales bacterium
TCTAATTTTACTTTGATCCAAAATCATACATCCTTTAAAATATTTTCTTTTCTAGTGGCTGTCGCATTAAGGTGAAAATAAACAAAATGTAGGGACGCCCCTTGCGGGTGTCCGTGTGTTTTTAACGTATTTTTTTCGGACACCCGCAAGGGGCGTCCCTACAACACCTAATTCAGTTTATGCAATTTGACGAGAAAATTCGTTAATGCGACAACCCCGCAAAACAGGTAAGAAATTGATGCATATCGGACAGGCGTGGAAGCCTGTCCCTACAATAGTTTGTTCATTTTGTCGAGATAATTCGATAACGCAACAACCTCGTTAACATGTGTAAAATTGATGTATTGGCAGGTGTAAAAACCTGTCCCAACTATTTTTGTCTTATATTCAAATTTACAAAACAGACGACTAATGCAGTAATATCTTGTGAATTAAATATTATTTTTTTAACCAAGACATCATATCGCGTAATTCTTTTCCTGTTTCTTCTAGTTTGTGCTCGCTCTCTACACGTCTTGTAGCTAAGAATTTTCCTTTTCTTCCGCTGCTGAATTCTTGCATATATTCGCTTGCAAAAGTTCCATTTTGAATTTCTGTTAAAACTTTTTTCATTTCTTTTCTGGTTTCTTCGGTAATCAAGCGTTTTCCAGTTCTGTAGTCTCCGTATTCAGCTGTGTTGGAAATAGAGTAACGCATCATTGCAAAACCGCCACTGTTGATTAAATCTATAATCAATTTCATTTCGTGAATGCACTCAAAATAAGCCATTTCAGGCTCATATCCTGCTTCAACCAATGTGTCAAATCCTGCTTTCATTAATTCTGTAACACCACCGCATAGAACAGCTTGCTCACCAAAAAGGTCGGTTTCTGTCTCTTCACGGAAATTAGTCTCAAGAATTCCTGCTCTTCCAGCACCAATGCCACATGCATATGCTAAAGCATAGTCTTTTGCTTTTCCGGAAAAATCTTGGTGTATTGCAATTAAGCTTGGAACGCCTTTTCCTTCTTGATATTGTGTTCTAACTGTGTGACCAGGTCCTTTTGGAGCAACCATAATTACATCTACATCTTTTGCAGGTTGAATGAAGTTGAAATGAATGTTGAAACCGTGAGCGAACATCAATACATCGCCTTCGTTCATGTTTTTAGCAACTTTTGTTTCATATAAATCAGCAGCAATCTCATCAGGGACTAGCATCATAATTAGATTTCCTGCTTTTGCAGCTTCTTCAACTTCCATAACTTTTAGACCTGCAGACTCTGCCTTTGCCCAGCCTTCACTGCCTTTTCTAAGACCAACAACGACATTTACTCCGCTTTCGTGTAAGTTGAGAGCGTGTGCGTGACCTTGGCTTCCATAACCGATAACTGAAACGGTTTTTCCGTCAAGTAGGGATAAATTACAGTCGTTGTCGTAGTATTTTTTTATCATGATAATTTGACTCCTTTTTTCATTTCTTTATAAATTAAAAACCAAAATTATACAAAAACATAAAAATTTTAGCTTTATAAACAACTAATTAAATAATTATATAGGTATATCTTTTTTTTGTCAATAAATTTTAATCAATTATTGAAAAAATATAGAAAAATCACTTATTATTCATTGACAATAATTGCAAAATGTGGTAAATTAGTTATATTAAATAATTCAATAGTAAATTAATTTATGGAATGAAGTAGTGTAAAAAATGAGAATAGATAAATATTTAAAAGTAACTAGGATAATTAAACGCAGGACAGTCGCTAAT
>CAYJBU010000331.1:0-1741 GCA_964368155.1 uncultured Eubacteriales bacterium
TTTTATTTTATCATAGAAAGCTATTTTTTTATATATTTACAGACTTTTTTTCACACCCTCGAATTCGAACTGGCCATGCTTTCTGTACTCAAAGTAATTTGTTGAAATTTTAACAAATAAAAACACTGCTAAGATTAAATCTATTGCCGGAAATACCACATTGTTTACAACGGTTTTAATCTGTGACGAGGCACTTGTCCACGCACCCTCAATCGCTCCTGACACATCTCCTGTTGCAAAGACTGTCATTGTGCCAAATATGGTTATTATAACTGTGACAAAAATTATTGATATTATTCTTTTCTTCATCTCACACCTCAATTATTTCATTAATTATGCTTTTGATTTCTTTTCTGAAGTTTCTGCTGTTTTTGTAAGTCAAATCTTCAAATAAATCTCCGTTTAAATTTTGCTCTTCTACTTCGCTTGAATGTTCAAGTTCAAAAGCTATTTTACTGACTGACTTCGCCATTTGTGCAGAGTTCTGACCACCCTTTACATTCGATAAAATGTTATACTTAATGTCTTCATCAAAACCTTTATCATAAAGTGTTGATAACTGACTTGATAAAAAGCTAATTGATTTTAAATCGCAGTTAATGACATTTAGCATAAAGTCACTGTTCAAGATTGCTGTTGTGGTCAGCGTGTTATCTAAACTGCTTGTACAGTCGAATATTATAACCGCTGCTATTTCTTTTAAGCTGTCTATCATCTCTTCGACTTGTAAATGTGTGTATGGTGGGTGAGTGTTAGAATTCTCTCCCTTTAAATATCCCAAAATGCTTAAATATGGGTTTCTTTTTAGCAGGATAGGGCAAGGCTTGTACCAATAGCTTGGAAAGCAATCGGTTTTCATAATTTGTTGTTCGGTATTTTCGTTTGTATAAATTAGACCATACTTTGAAATTAATGGAGTTTGTTGGCTTAGAATGTTTTCTACATATTTCTGAGCGTTAAACTCTCGCAACACGCTCTCATAAACGCCCCCTTGTTCATTGAGGTACAAGTTTCTACCGAGTTCCTTTAAGTTGCTAAAATTGTCTACAAGGTGGTAACAATTCGTGTTAGCTGTTAGGTTTATTAACTCTTTCATAGTTTCAGGGTTTTTTGCATCTGCTACAGCATAAAAGATTTGTTTTTCTCTGTCCGACATACCCTCATATAATTTAAAAAAGAAGTTTAGTTCGTCAAGTTTAACGTTTTTATTTAATAATATTTCCGACAGTTTTTCATCGATATATAATTCAATGACTTCTACTTTTGTCTGTGCTGTGTTAGCTATATCCATTTGGTAACAGAAGTTTTGTAGTACTCTTTCTTCACAAGGTAGCCATAGTAAATCTTCTCTTTCATTTGCTTTTAATCTTAAATTCATTTATATCTCATTCCTTTCATCAATGTTTTGTAGTTTTCAGTATTTTAATTGCGTTGGTTATTACTTTGTAGGTGCTTTCACTTAATAAGGCTTTATCCGTAAGCTCACCTACAATTTCATAAAGTTCATCATTCCAAATATATCTTGCAAATTTATATAGGGCGTAATTTTGTGTACCAACTCCCTTAATACTTCTACTGTCGAAAACAATTCCGTTTAGATATATATTTCTTTTTGTGAGTGTCCATAGGGTTTGGTTGGATGATAAAATATATATGCAAGCCCTAAATTTGTTACAATCAACTCTTACTTTGATTTCATCTTGCTTTGTTATACAATTGTAAATGCGCTCATGCTCACTGC
>CAYJBU010000332.1:0-1737 GCA_964368155.1 uncultured Eubacteriales bacterium
AAAATCATTTTATTGTGCGTTGCTCTTTTCGTTATTTACTTGATTGCAAGTGCGATAACAACATATATAAGCAGAAGAAAATTCCGCAAAAACATAGATACATCTAAACACACTATCTATCTAACTTTTGACGATGGGTGCGATAAGCGGTATACCCCTAAACTTTTAGATTTATTGAAAATTCATAAAATAAAAGCTACATTTTTTGTGTTAGGCTCAACTATGCTTCACAACAAAGAAATTATACTGAGAATGAAAAATGAGGGGCATTTGATCGCCTGTCATGGCTATGAACATAAAAATCATATTTTATCTTTACCGTTTCAGATAGATACGGAAATAGATAAATGCAGTAAAATATTTGATGAATTATCAATCCCTTTTGCCTATTATCGTCCGACATGGGGACATTTCAACTTGTTTACAAATACAGTTTGTAAAGTCTTTGGACTTAAAGTGATTTTATGGAATGTAATTGTTGGCGATTGGCAAAAGGATATTACCGCAGATATATTGATAGAACGGTTAAGTAACCATAAAGAAAATTGTAAAATTATTTGTTTGCATGACGGACGAGGGAAAAACAATGCTCCCTTAAAGACGATAGATGCACTTGATGTGATGATACCTAAGTGGAAAGAGGAGGGATATAGTTTTGAAACAGTGGATAGGCTTGATTAAAAAAATACTGATTAACGGCGGATTGTTTGCACTTGTATTTTATTTTACATACAGTATGATTGTTGCAAAATTAGATATAAACGAAGTTTTGAATATTGCAAATAATTTAGATGTCAAATTTCTTGTTATGGGTGTCTGCTCGGCTATGCTTCTACTTGTTTTGGAAGCATTGGTAATAAAGAACAATTTAACATTACTGAAAGAAAACCCAAAATTTAAAGATTGCTTGATTTATGCTTTTGCCGGAAATTTCTTTAGTGCAATTACCCCTGCCGCAACGGGTGGTCAACCGTTTATGGTTTTGTATATGAAAAAGAAAGGCATTAGCATATCCAAAGGCACACTTGCACTTTTAATGGATTTCGGTGCATATCAAGTTTCTATTTTACTTTTTGCCCTTATAGGTTATTTGTTAAACTTTGAACTCATAAATAATTCATTGGGGAAACTTATCCCTATTGTTTGGATCGGTATTGTTCTAAATTTATTACTTTTAGTATTTGTGTTCTCGGCGATATTCTCAAACAAAGCAATATATCGTATTACAAACCTTATTGTTAAAGTAATAAGAACTTTCAGTTTGAAAAAAAGTAAAAAAATAGAGGAAAAACTGTTAAAAGAAGTATCAAAATTCAAAGAGTGCTCCGAAATATTAAAAGCTAACAAAGTTATCTATGAAAAAAACAGTATCTTAACTTTAGTGAGAATTTTGCTTATGCACTTGGGTCCTTTTTGGATTTATTTGAGTATGGAACTTTCTTCTACAAGTATTATTACCTTGATTTTTATTCAAAGTGTATTGTATATTTCTTGTGCTGTTTTGCCTTTGCCGGGCGGTATCGGAGTAGGAGAGCAAACATTTATGTTCTTCTTTAAAACGATATTTCCTGCATCAATGATAGGCGGTGCAATGATACTCAGTAGATTTATAGGATTTTATATTATTGTTATTACAAGCGGAAGTGTATTGTTGGTGCATTACATTTATAATAAAATAGTGTCATATAAAAATCGAGGTAACAAAGTATATGAAAACGCATAATTCTCTCGATATGG
>CAYJBU010000333.1:0-1725 GCA_964368155.1 uncultured Eubacteriales bacterium
CTGAATAACTTGTTATTCAGTAGGCTTTACTTATTTTATTTATTACCACTTTTTCTATCAGCTGATCAACCAACTCTTTTGAAGGAGGTTTTGTACCAATTGTAGTAACAGCTCCAGCCGATGTTGCAACACTCAGTTTAATTGTATCTTCAAAACTCAACCCTTTTTCAAGTGCAAACGCAAGTCCAGCAACCATTGCATCTCCTGCTCCTACAGTAGAATGAACCTCTACATCTACAGAATCGCAAAAATATTTCTCTTCGCCTCTTAAAAACATCGAGCCATGTTTGCCCATTGAAACCACAACTGTTTGAATGCCACTGTCCAAAAATTCACCGGCTATTTTAATCAGCGCTTCTGTTGTGATATCTCCTTTAATTCCGGCGAACTCTGCGAGTTCTTCTCTGTTTGGTTTAATCACACTAGGTACAGCTGACAATGAATTTTTGAACAACTCGCCGTCTGCATCAAGCAAAACTGTACTGCCTCTTTTTTTTACAGTTTCGGTAATCGTTTTATAAATGTCTTTCGGCACTCCCTTTGGTATGCTTCCAGCCAAAACGAAAATTGTGTCTTTGCTTGCATAGCTTTCAATTTTTTCAATCAGCTCATTTAATTCAGTGTCGCCTACTTGTGCGCCTTGCTCGTTTAACTCTGTTATCCCACCGTTTTTAGAATAAACTTTTGTGTTAGTCCTTGTCTCACCCTCAAGATTTACAAAGTCTGTTTTAATCCCAAGTGAATTCAAAGTGTTTACAATAATCTGTCCTGTTCCACCACCAACAAAGCCTGTAGCAACTGTTTCGCCACCAATAGCCTTAATGGTTTTTGATACATTCACGCCTTTTCCGCCAGCGTCATAAATTGATTTTGTAATTCTGTTAAGTCCACCAATTTCAAAATTATCAACTTCAACAGTTTTGTCAATCGCAGGATTCATCGTCACTGTAACAATCATAAAATTCCCCTTAACCTTTATTTGTAAGAATGTTATACACTGTATCGACATCGCCTGTCAGGAATTTTTTAGAAGCTTCTTCGTCCATAACTTTTTCTGACAACGCGCCCAAAATTTCTAAGTGCTCTTCACCAACACTTGCAATCCCTACGACTATATAAGCTTTTTCGTCGTCCCACAAAATTCCGTCTGGGAAAATCATGACTGCAATTCCTGAGCTGATAACTTCTTTTTTCGCTGCCTCTACTCCATGAGGGATTGCCAATCCAGCACCCATGAAAGTTGAGAAGGATTTTTCTCTTTCAAGCATTCCGTCAACATAAGCAGCATTTACGTATCCTGTGTTCACAAGCATTTGACCAACAGTTTTGATAACTTCCACTTTGTCAGTTTGAGTGCAGTTTAGTTTTATATTCTCTTTTTTTAATAGTTCAAGTTTCTCTTTCTTTTTAAAAAACATAATAATTAACTCCTTTTTTTGGTTAATGTTCTTCTGTAACTTCATTGTAGTACAAATTTCACAGAATTTCAACTATAACATCTTTAAGTTTGGCAGTAATCATTAGTGACATTTGTGAGTTTATGACCTATTTGTCACTAACTAATACCTGCTGAACAACTTGAAAATGGCTTTCTAACGCAAAAGAAAGCTGTTTTCAAGTTGTCGAAGTGCAAGGGTTTTCTTGACATTTTAATAAAATCCTTGCACTTTGATTTTCGCCTTTGGCGAAAATACAGCAGAAAGTATCAAGATAAGCCGTAAAATT
>CAYJBU010000334.1:0-1724 GCA_964368155.1 uncultured Eubacteriales bacterium
GATATTGATTCTGTGCAGTATTTTGTTCCGTGGTCAAGTCTGCTGCTACAGCGCCAAACAGCCTGCCTTGTTCCATCTCTTTTAGTCCATACGGCTCTGCGATACTCTCGTCCCACATGAGGTTTTTCCATTGTCAAACGCACGGCACACCCAGTATGTTTCATTTCGAGTTTTCTTTCTCCTCATAGTAGATTTACAGCTACTGCATTTGATTTTTCTACTTAGCAATCTTCCGATAATTTCATATTCGCTTATCTCGCCAATCCTTTTATCTAACAGATTATTCGCTTTTTCAAAATCATTTGTATTGATTATCGCCTCGTGTGTGTTAGCGACATAATATTTATTTAGCTCACCGTTATTTATCTTTTGATTATACGGTGGTTCGTTCATATTATATTTCTTTTGGAATAACATGCTTCCAATGTAGCGCTCATTTTTTAATATCCTAATAACCGCTGTTCTATTCCATTTTTCTTTATTGTTTGGACTTTCGATTTTTTCGGCATTCAGGAGTTTAGCTATCGAGTATGTTCCTAATCCATTTAAGTATTCCTTAAATATTCTTTTTACAATTTCGGCTTCTTTTTCATATATCTGAGGCAGATTTTCTATTAACCTATACCCATACGGAACATTTGTGGATATGTATGTTCCACTTGCCATTCTGTTACTAATACCCTTTTTCACATTCTGGCTTATATTAATCGACTCTTGTTGCGCAAACGTGGCTCTCAGGGCAAGCAAATATTCACTTGACAGTGTTTCTGTATCCATGTTTTCATTCTCGAATAGTACCGATATCCCTAAGAATTTCAGCTTTCTTGTCGTTTCGATTGCATCTATATTATTTCTTGCAAATCTTGAAATTGACTTTGTAATGATTTTATCAATCTTGCCTTGCTCGCAATCGCTTATCATCCTTTTAAAGTCGGTTCTTTTTTTAGTCGATACCCCAGTCACGCCCTCATCGGCATATACATCTACAAGCTCCCAGTCTTCTCTTTGGGATATATAGTTGTTATAATAATTCACTTGTGCAGAGAATGAGTTTAGCTGTTCTTCACTTTCACTGCTGACTCTCGCATACGCTGCAACTCTGAGTTTTGCCTTTTGTACTTTTATAGAGTCGATATATATTATTTTTCTTTCGTCTATTACATTTTGCATTTTGTCACCCCTTTCCAACACAACAATATCACAATGAGAGTTCAAAGTCTATTTGGGATATTAGACGAATAAACTCTCATTCATCATACATTTATTACCATAGATAAATAGGCTTTAAATCATATTTTAAGACTATCCTATCAAGCGTAATTTCAGCAACTTTTCTTGTGATTTTTCTGCTGTCTATTAGCATTTTTACAATTTTAACCATCTCTACATATTCCATTTGATTTAAGTCTTTATGCATGCTCACCTCATAAATCCACGCTCAATTTAAACGCCGTATTCACTCGCTCCATTTGCTCATCATTAAGCGTACCTAAGTATCTGAACACTCTCTTTTTGTCTATGGTTCTAATCTGTTCAAGTTGAACTTGCGATGTTAAATCTAATATGTTTTCTACGATTACATGGGTGGGCAGATTTTTCAGTTTGCTTGTCATAGGAGCTATGATTATTGTTGGGCTGTGTGTATTTCCCACATCATTTTGTAGTACAACGGCGGGTCGTATGCCTCCTTGCTCAGAGCCTATGACAGGGTCTAAGTCCACCAT
>CAYJBU010000335.1:0-1723 GCA_964368155.1 uncultured Eubacteriales bacterium
GTCACAAAATATGCACCGTTTTGGCTGTAATCATAATCTTTTAATCTGATATTTTTTCGTTTTGGTAATTTTATGGAACTACCACGTCAAATGCTCATTTGGTGTGGTTATACCATGCTAATAAATCTATAAATTTTCCTTGATAAAAAAATGAGTTTCCACTTTTATTTTTTCCAACTACTTGTAAACCCATTTTTATCAATATGCTATTGGATTTAATATTTTGTTTATTTGCATATGCTTCAACAGTTTCAATATTATTGGGTAAATTAGAAAAAATAAAATTAAATAATTCTCTAAAAATTCCGTATTTATGTTGATAATTTGCATTAATTTGAACTTCTTCCATCATAAAAATTGTATTATTGGTATAATATTGAAAGAATCCAATCAAATTGTTATCATAATAAATTAAAATAATATTTCTGTTTTCTTTTTTAATAGCTTCGCCAACAGCATCGTTCCAATATTTATAATCATCTTTATAAGAGTTTCCAGTTGGAGCAATCTTTTGCATATTATCTGACAATATCTTGAATATCTGCTTTGATAGTTTTTCAAAATCGTTTTTTAATAAAAATTCAAACCTTATCATATTCTTAGTTTTACCTCACATAATATAAATTATCTGTACACACGAACATTACTGCTTTATGTATATCAAATTCATTGAGAAGTAAAAGTTACTCATTAACAAGCATGATTTTTCCTTTGACCTGTGATGGGTCTTTATAAAGCATAAAAGCCTCTTTTGCTTGTGACATTGGGAAAGTTTTGAAAATTAGGCTGTCGTCAAATTTCAATTGACCTGTTGCGAAATAGTGAGCGGTTAAACTCCATTCATCGCCTGGGTACGGAGCAGAATAGCTCATCCAAGAGCCTGTGAGTTTGAACTCTTTTCTGTTCATGTTTTCCCATTGTTTTGGTGTGAAAGTTAAATCTTTGTGAGGAGTTCCGATAAAGCAAACGCTTGCTTTATTTGCGGCAACTTCAAAAGCCATGTGCATAGTTGGGATTTGACCTGCTGTCTCAAACACATAGTTATATTTGCCCTTTTGAGGCTCTTCTTTTAATGTATTAACCACGTAATCTGCACCTAATTTTTTTGCAAGTTCAAGTCTTTCGTCTGAAATATCAAAAACTGTTACAGATTTTGAACCAAAAATTTTTGCCCATTGCATGGTGAACAAGCCGATTGTTCCTCCACCCAAAATTGCAACATCTCCGCCACCTTTATAGTCAGCGCATCGAATTCCATGAATTGCAACTGTTGAGGGTTCAAACATTGCAGCTTGAACATAAGGAATGCTTTTGTCGTATTTAACTGCATTTATCGCAGGCAAAACAACATATTCTGCAAAACTACCTTGTTCACGTGAACCTATAAAACTATATTTTTTGCATAGTGCGTAGTTGCCTTGTTGGCAATCACAGCATGAAAGGCAAGGGACTAGTGGTGCGCCTGAAACTGTGTCCCCAATTTCAAATCCCTCAACTCCTTCGCCAACTTCAACTATATCACCAGAGAATTCGTGACCTAGCACTACTGGGTAAAAATGCGCTCCATTACTTAATACACGAGGAATATCGCTTCCACAAATTCCAGATGCTTTTACTTTAACTTTAACAGTGCCCGGTTTAGTCTCGGGAGTTGGGAAATCGTCATATCGTAAATCTTCGTTAGCGTATAAAACTGCTGCTTTCATTTTCATTACTCCTATAC
>CAYJBU010000336.1:0-1718 GCA_964368155.1 uncultured Eubacteriales bacterium
TTGTTTATTTTTATACGCAAATTTAGAAGATAATCTTCTTCTCTTGGGTATTCAGAGAAGCTCAGTTCGGTTACGCCGTCTTCGATGATGGACATTACATAATCTTTGCCTTTGAGACTTTCGAGCAGTTTGAATGCACGCACATCGCAAATAGCTTGATAGAAAACTCTAATTCTTAAAGACTCTAGTGGTCCGTCTTCGCCAGGGTAAACACTATAAGGGTCGCCTGATGGGAAGGACATATCCGAATCAGTAACTTGGAATGGGTCA
Source organism: uncultured Eubacteriales bacterium (assembly GCA_964368155.1). GTDB lineage: Bacteria > Bacillota > Clostridia > Oscillospirales > Acutalibacteraceae > SIG603. The sequence continues at coordinate 271 of CAYJBU010000336.1, forward strand.
ATCTTTTCAACTGAATATTGTGAGTAGTAGAAGTTGTAACCCCAATGTAAAAATCCTGCAATATCAAATTTGTAAAGCTGTGTGCTGATAATTCTGTTTCTGTAGCTTGGCATTGCTACAAATCTGTTGCTCACTTTAATGCCTTGGCTCACACAGTAGTAGACCCAGCGTTCTTTTATGTCTTTTTCTAAGAAAGGTTCGATGTGGTTTGATGCAGGAACAGGAATTGGCACTGCACCTGTGTTGTAAAAGTCTATGTTTGACAATGCATCCATAACTTTGCAATCGGATAAGTACTTTGCAATTATTTGCGAACACTCTTTAAATTTGTCTAAATGCTCTAATCTTGGTTCGTCAGAAATATGGAAATAGCATTTACTCAAAATGCCTTTAGCATTTAAGAATGACTTTAATTGTGGCAAGAATTCGTCTAAAAATGCGGTGTATTTTTCACCTGATGAATCATCGTCCCAACCAAAGATTTGTTTTTGAACAGAGTTAACATCTGCCATAATTTTCGGCACATGCTCACAGCCCCATTGTGTAAACAGATGTGACATTTCAAAATATTCCACTCCACAGCTTTGGCAAATGTTGATATATCTCTCGAGTTTATCAAAGTTAAAGGAGTATTTATCATTTCTTAAAAACACATCTACAAGTTGAGTAGTAGGGCGTGACCCACCAACCATAGTATCTAGCGCAGGAGTGAAAAGAGGTGTGTAAATCATGTTTATTCCGTTGTCTACCGCTGTTTGAATGTATTTATTCAGCAGACTAAAATGTCTTTCTCCAAAAACTTCAATGTTGTGGTAACTTGCAATGCAGTCTGCGTGAAGCCATTGTGTAAACATTAACTCTTGTTTTGGAAGTTTTGCATCAATTAGAGTTACTGTGTTAGAAGCAGTTTCCAAAACATTAAAATCTCCGTCCAAAAATTGGATTTCAATGGTATGCTCGCCTGCTTCTATGCTCTCGTCGGGAGTAAATTCAATCCACAATGAATTCCAGCAATAAGCAGAAATAGTTAGCTTGTTTCCACTTCTTAAATCTGTTAGCAAATCAGGATAAAGTCCGGGGGCTGTTCTTAGATAATCCTTATCAACATCTACAACAAATGGAAGTCGAACAGGCACGGATTTTACCTCGCGTATTGTGACGAAATTTTTGTATTTATCACAAACTTTTACATAATTAAGGCTTTTTCCGAAGTGTACGTTGCCGACTCCGTTTTTTCTCCCAAAGTTTTTGTATGCGATTTGAAAAATAAATGGCTCGCCTCTTAAAACGCTCTCTTTGTTTATTTGATTATACTGTTTTGGCTCTTCATCGTGAAAAACTTTTGCAAGTGAGGACACGACACGAACTTGTAAACCTTGTAATTCCATATTTTTTATTCCTTTCAAATGAATATAATTCGCTTAATTAATGCCTGCTGAACAACTTGA
>CAYJBU010000337.1:0-1332 GCA_964368155.1 uncultured Eubacteriales bacterium
TTAATGGTAGGAGCAATAATTACAACTGCAGACCATTTTTTTGAACTAGTAGTTAGTTTAAGGCTGTTCTCAACGTCTCTTATTGCCTGCTTTTATTCTGTTTATTGCTTAAAAGGAAGTATATTTCGAAAGCTTATACTTAGCTTGATAGGGGTGGCAACTTCTGTTATCATAACAAGTTTAATAGAGATGTTTTTGACATTTTCACTTGGAAAATCTAGCGTTAACTATTTAGAAAGTGAAACATTACGGATTGTAAGAGTGTTTTTAAGTATTATAACATTTTACTTTTTTATGAAGATATTAGCAATTGTAATTAAAAAAGAACGTTTGGAATTAAAAACCTCTGAATACAGTGTCGCAATTGTGTTCTTTATTGTTACCCATTTTATTCTTTTTGCTCTTTTTTCAATAGAGCTTCATTCAAATCTCACCGATGAACTAATGCTCATTTCAACAATCGGATTATTAATTGCAAATATTGCAGTATTTCTCATGGTAAGGAATTTGTCAAAACAGAATAAAAATAATTTGAAAATATCGCTACTTGAACTACAATTGGCTGAACAAAAGTCAGTGTTTCAAGAAGCAGCATATATAAGCAAGGAAATTAAAAAATCTGAACATGATTTAAAACACCATTTATCAGCGGTTTTAGATAACATAAGAAATAAGAATTATGAAAATGCGGAGCAATACATGCAAACGTTGTTAAAGGAATATGAAACAAACATTTTTAAGTATGTTTTTATTGATAACAGTATAATCAACAGTGTACTTAATTTAAAAATTGCAAAATGCCATGAAAATAAAATAGATATTAAATTAGAGGCAAATGCAAACTTTGATGCTTTTGATGATACGGATATTTGTGTGATAATTTCTAACTTGATGGATAATGCAATTGAAGCGAGTTTAAAAGAAAATAACCCACAGATTACTTTCTCTATAAAAAATGAAAAAAGCTATCTATGTATTCTTATTAGGAATAAAATATCTAAATCTGTGTTAGAAAATAACAATGATTTGACTACTACAAAGCCAGATAAAGTGCACCATGGCTTAGGGCTTTATTCTATCACACAAATTTGCGAAAAATATGATGGTATTAAAAATACATATGAAAATAATGGATATTTTGTTACCGATGTTTGGCTGAAAAAACCGATATGTTAATCGTTACATTACATTTGCAAAACTCGACAAAAATGATACAGAACTCGCCATTTTAGTTGATATACAAAATAACAGACCGTATAATACATTCATAGGGAAATATTTCACCAATAAATATTAATATGATTTAATTTACAGTTACAAGGAGTTATATAA
>CAYJBU010000337.1:1342-1699 GCA_964368155.1 uncultured Eubacteriales bacterium
TGAGAAAAAATGGTAAAGTTATATTTTTTACATTGTTTGGCTTAACACTAATATCCGTGATGATTTTTTTAGTATATCTATTTTTTAGAAACGATACAATCGTACTGAATTTAGAACATTTTAAAAATGCTAACGGAGAATACCAGTATGCTGATATAGATTGGGGGAATTCATTAGACGATGTTATAAGTGAACTGGATTTTGTGGTTATCGAAATGAGTGAAAACAATATTGTTGTTAATGGAAAAACCTTTCAGCAATACAGTTCTGAGAAATTATTTGAATTAGATGGGCAAAATTCAGCGATAAGCTTTGAGTTTTATGACGAGGAGATTGAGGGAATAGAATTTGACTTTC
>CAYJBU010000338.1:0-1688 GCA_964368155.1 uncultured Eubacteriales bacterium
TCGGCTGATGAAAGAGATGCAATTCAAGACATAAAGTCAGCGGCAGAGAAAAAAGGGAACAACTTACAGAAGAAGGAGTATACACAGGTGGAGTTGTTCCGCTAGGATATGAACTAATAAAAAGTGGTAGACGAAATAAAAAAGGCAAGGAGTTAATGGAAATAAGTATTGACGAAGAAAAAGCAAAATATGTAAGACTCATATTTGAGATGACAGTAAAAAGAGGATATGGTTCATACAGAATGGCAGAGTACTTAAATAAATTGGGCGTAAAAACATCAAACGGAAGCAAGTTTCAGTGTAATACAATCAACAGAATACTAAAAAATAAATTGTACTGTGGGTATATACATAACGGAAATGCTTGCTCAGGCAAACTTTATAATCTTGAAATTATAGAAGAAGAGTTATTTAATCAAGCACAAGATATATTAGCACAACGCTCGCATAAAGAAAGTGAAAAAAGCCATATCGCCAAAAACACAAAAGGTAAAACATTGCTGTCGGGAAACATATTTTGCGCCAGCTGTGGAGCGAGAATGAATGCGACAAGCTATACCGATAAATATAAAAGGAAAGACGGAACTATGTATGAAGTGAGAAAACAGCGTTATATATGCACAGGCAAAACAAGGAATAATGCTTCTTGTGAAGGTCAAGTTGCGTATGTATCAACAAAAATTGACGAAACTATAAGTGAGATTGTGTGCGAATATCTAAACAAAATAAAGACCACACCAAAAAGTGTGGCGCTTGAGAGGAAATATCATAAAGAAATCAGTTTATGCAAAAGTACAAGAAAAAAGTTAGTAAATGATACGGACAAACTAAGAAAAAAATTAAAAGGATTAACAGACGAAATATCAAAGTCGTTAATGGGTGAGAGTAAGTTTTCGCCGGATATACTATCAGAAGCGATAGAGTCAGCAAAGTCGCAAATCAGAGAAAACGAACAGAAATTAACGGACTTGGAACTTAAAATACTGGACGGCGAAGTTATGACAAAAAAACTTGACCATTACTACACACAGTTTAGGGCATGGTCAGATGAATTTTTATCAACGGAAATAGAACAAAGGAAAATGATAATTTGCCAGCTTATATCGAGAATTGAATTTCGCAGAGGATATGAACTTAATATAGAGTTTAACACGGATTACGAGCAGTTTTTGTGAGTGGACTATCCGAGGACAGTTTTTTGTAAATGTTATATATTTATAGAGTTAAACAGTTTATATACAGAGGACATTAAGTTGATTGAGCAGTTTAAGCGAGGGTGATATGTTTGTGGAGAATATGTATTAGAGATGCACTCCTAGTGGCACTATAAATCTTGCAAAAGTGCTTGAAGTGACACTTAATCATGAAAAAAATATGAAAATCGCAATTTTTTACAACCAAAGAGGTGACAAATTTTGATATATATGATTACATGCTTACTTAAATCAGAACATAAAAACGAAAATAACACTCGACAAATGCTGTGAAATCTGTTAGAATATAAACATAGGTTATATTTTGCTCTTCTTTGGTAGTTTTGCAGGGACAAACTTTTGGTTGGGTTATATAAACAGGGAATTAATAAAGAGGAGAGGCTGATTATTATATGAAAAAAGCAGTTTTCAGCCTGGGATGGCATCCCCGAAAATTTTGTGTAAAAGCAAAGCTCCAAACAGCAAAACTATATA
>CAYJBU010000339.1:0-1684 GCA_964368155.1 uncultured Eubacteriales bacterium
CATAGTTTGAATGTCAAAATCAAAATGTGTTTTCCTCAAAATCTCACCCCCCTTTGCTTTATATTACCATAATTTTAGCAATATGTATATAAATTAATTCAAAATTATTTTATGAACTATAGAAAAATTAGCATTTTCGGTGTGACACAAAACTAATATCTGTTTATGGTGAAAAAATGCCTAAAAAAAGCTTTTAATGCGTTTCATGTCTATATTATGAACGTTTCGTATATTTTAATTGACATAACAATGTTATAATGCTATTATAATAATATAGATTAAATTGCTATTAATTTTTTCGAATATTATAAAAAAGTGTGATTTTAGCCATAATATATATGTCTTCCAGAACTCTGATTTCTGAACTTATTAACATTATTGTTGTTAAAATCCACGATTTTGTACACGCCGTCACGATAAGAGCTGAGTATTTCATATGCTTTTTGCAGAGTTACACAGCCAGAATGGAGGACTAATATGATTAAAAAAATAATAAGCATTGTTATGGCAATGGTTTTAATCTCCACTTTTTCTGGATGTGGCTTTGATGTGAAAGAGATTATTGATGGATTTGTCGAACCACCAAAACAAGTTACAAGAGATGATGGTAATCAAGAAATCGACCTAACTCAAGCGATTGATGAATTAGAGAATTCAACCGAGAAAATTGAGAAAGGTGAGATACCTGACACATATCAAATCGGTGACACTGTGAAAGTTCAATCTCCTTATCAAATTGGTTCAACTTTTAATTATGGGATTTTCGAGTATACATTGGACGAATTTAATGTATATTCTAATTTTTACGAAACACAATTCTCGTTTGATTATAGCCTTGAAAGAACTCTTGCTCCGAGTTACATCATTAACAAAGATGACGGTAATCTAATTGAAAATCACGTTGTAGTAGAAGCAGTTATGACTATTAATTGTGTTAAGGGCGCGGAAAGTCTTGGAGAGATTGAGTTGTCGGGTTTTGCTTTTCCAAGCAAAAATGATATACTTTTAAATCCGAATTACACTACTTGGGATTTGTTTTTATCATCGGAAAACACAGATTATTCAGACGATAAAATAAATAAATTATCAATTAACGAGGGTGAAACAAAACAAATTAAAATTGGTGCAGTGATTGACAAAGATGAGGTTGATTTATCAGAATTATATTTTAGTGTTATTTCTGCTCTTTCAAATAAAATCTTGTTTGAGTTGGGTTTGCCTGAAAATGAAATAAAATATGATGAAAGTATCAATTTAGATAACTTAAATAAACTAGATTCAAAATTGTATCCAAAAGAAATGATAGATGCTCTTCTTGAAAACAACCATGAAGAATACATGAAAATCGTTGAAACATATGCAAACGAGGGAAATGCCTTTGCTCAATTTGCCATGGGATATTATTCAAGAATAGAAGCCACGAAATTAGAATGGTTTGAAAAAGCAGCTGATAATGGTTCTTCATGGGCTTTTTATCATTTGTATATACTTGAAAGTTTGAAAGAATTATCTATGCAAAATAAAGATAAAATATTAGAATATGCAGAAAAAGCCACAGAAAAAAACAATCCTTTTGGAAAACTCAGTTTGGCACGTGAGTACTTACTAATAATTAATACCGAAACAGACTTGACTATAGAAGAGATTAACGAACTTCAAAGTGAAATATTAAGACTTTCACAGG
>CAYJBU010000340.1:0-1665 GCA_964368155.1 uncultured Eubacteriales bacterium
GCTAATAATAATCGCGCAGAATAGTAGGTAGATTAATATCGTTATGACTGGGCTTGCCCATAATAGCCACAAAAACTTATTGGAATTGCTATTGTCTTTTTTGCCGAAAAAGACTTTCATAGCGACTTGTGCAAAAATAAGATAAAAAAATTTACTTAAAATTACAAATAACAATCCAAAAATAATATTTGTACTGTATGTAGATATATTTTCCCATATTAGTCCTAATAAAAACAATGCTACTAATTCACTTCCAGTTACGAAAATCACAAGGATGACAGCATGGAACAAACTCTTAAAGTTTGATGTGCGATATAAGAATCGCATAAGTAAAAAGTTTACGAATGTGAATAATAAAGCGTTGTTAATTGGAGATACAACATTATATGCTAGTAAATGAAGAAAATACCCCAATGAAATTAATGGAAGTATAACTTTTGACATGTATTTTTTTTCAAAAAGTGTTTCAAAATATCGCCATGCTATTACTCCTTCAAATAGAACAGCAAAACAGATGCATATTTCATAAAAACTCACAACATTCGCTCCTTATACCACAAATATTTTTCTTTAAATAATTTTCTTTTGGCATGTGATATGTATGCTTCAATTTCGGTAGAATCGCCGTATCTTAGGTTTACGACGATTTTATCAATGCCCACCACATATCTCATGTTGATGATAAAATCTCTATGAGTTCTAAAAAATCGTGAATCTGAAAGAATTTTTTCGAATTCAGATATTGTTCTATTACATAAAATAGTTGAGTTTTTAAAATAAATAACCGTGCCGCGTTTTTCAACTTTAACTGCTATTATATCCACTAAGTTGATTGTTTTAATCTCACCACTTTTAGTCTCTATTGTAATGTCAATTATTTCAGTGTTGTTTTGGTTAAGTGCATCGTTTATATTTCTTTTCAAATTCAATTCGTTGATAGGCTTTTGAATAAATCTATAAAATTCATATCTCAAAGTTTCTTCTATATAACCCGTGTGAGAAGTAACAATAAAAATTTTCACACGGGGGTTTTTATCTTTTAATATTTTTCCTACATTAGTTCCGCTTATTCCATTAGCAATTTCAACGTCTGGAAAAGCAATATCAGGAACAGACTTGCTTTCAAGTAATTTTTCCCCACTATTAAATAGCTCATATTCTACAGAATCAATTTTCTTTTGCTTGAAATAATCTTGTAAAATTCCTTGTATTTGACTAACGTAAAACTCCTCGTCGTCACAAATGAATATAGTCATAAACCCAATGTAATAGAACTGAACTATCGTCACAAATTGATAATAGTTCTATTACTTTCCCCTTTCTAAAAAAATATTTTTAAGTATTTTATATTTTGTTGAAATATTTTTCGGAGTTATCCTCGGAAACATCAGTTAATTTCTCTCTCACCATTTCATCTACTAAAACTTTAATAAGTGATACATCTCTATCACTGCACAAGCGCAAAGAATCATAGATATTTTGCTTTACATTATTTCCGTGCATTGCTCCAAGAATAAAGTAATCGGGAGAAATACTAAGCTCGTTGCACATTTTAACAAAAGCGCCCATGCTAAGGTTTTCAAGCCCTCTTTCAACATTGGATAAATGATTGTTGGATATACCAATGAGCTCAGCCAATTTATTTTGTGGTATTCCCAGACTGGC
>CAYJBU010000341.1:0-1629 GCA_964368155.1 uncultured Eubacteriales bacterium
TAATACTAATAGTATTAGTATTGAATTAAAGCAAACCTGAAATATGGTTTGCTTTTTATTATGAAAAAAGGGGGGGGTTATTATGCCAGCACTTTGGTTTATAGCAGGGTTTGTGATGACAACAATAGCAGTTGTGGTTACAGAGTATATAAAAGATTATTTCAATATTCTACTAAGAGAGTATAAGACTGAAAATCTATGTAATCTAGGTGCGATATAAATACTTGAAAGCAAAGCAGATGAAGAGCAATACGAACTTATGGGATTGACCAATTCTTTAGAAAACTCATTCCCTGAATTCGCTGAACTTTTAATTTTTAAGAATTCGTTGGAGTATATTAAATTATTGCATAGTTGTTTTGTTATATCAAACAGCTATGCAATTTCTGTTTATACTGAGATAGAAATTTTAAGTAAATCGGCAGAAACAAATCTTATGCACGATTGTGTAATTAAAGAAATAACAATAGAAGAGGTAAAATAAATTATGACTACAGAAAGAGCGACAATCAAATGTGAAGCGGTGTTTTCAGATGATAGTTTACACCGCTATTCCCTATCTAAAATATGGGATAAATCACTTCCCATATTAAAACAATTGTTTTGTTTGTTAATGAGTTCAGAGATAAAGAAGACTCCATCAAATCTTCCGATGTTCAAATGTACGAAAAACAGTACATGAAATTAAAAAGCAAATAAAGAATGTAAGTTCTGCCATAGCAAAAGGAGTAGATGAGGATTTGATGGTAGATGAAATGAAAAGACTCAACTCAGCCAAGTCTGATTTGGAGAAGAGAATTGAAGAGAGTAAAATAATTTCTCTGCCACCTATAGACGAGGATAATGTTAGAAAAGCACTGCTAGTATTTAAAGAGTATGTGAAATCTAACAACACGATAGAATGCAAGAACTTTATCCAACAATATCTCGATAAAATCGTAATCAACAATAACGATGTCGAAGTCACTTTTAAAGTGGCTTCGGCTATTTTTAATTCTTCTTATCCTGACGACAAAAGTGGAATGATAATAATCACAGTAGTTATAAATAAAGCCTGCTGAATAACACGTTATTCAGTACAAACGTAAGGCGTTTGTTGTAAAATTCACTCACAGAGCGAATTTTACGGCTTATCTTGATGCTTTCTGCTGAATTTTCGCCATAGGCGAAAATAGAAGTGCAAGGGTTTTTTAGAATAACAACAAAACCCTTGCACTTCTAAAACTTGAAAATGGCTTTTTTTAGCGAGATAAAGCCATTTTCAAGTTGTTCAGCAGGCATTAAATAAAAAAGACATAAAAAAGTTTCCAAAACAGAAGAGAAGAAATGTATTACATTCAGAATTTGTACAGAAATATTTAAAAGGATATGATATAGTGAGAGGAGAAAAAGTATAAACTAATTGTATACAAAACTCCCCGATAAAATCCTTTTAAGTGGGGAATTATATCGGGGAAATCAGTTTTAAATCTAAAAATCAGATAAAATTCGTTTCAATACTCTAGTCACTCTAAAAATGACGCAAAAAGAAAAATCCACAGTTTATCAGCAATTTTGCATAAAACTGTGGATTATCTGGTCGAGGTGAGAAGGCTCGAACTCCCGGCATCTTGGTCCCAAACCAAGCGC
>CAYJBU010000342.1:0-1606 GCA_964368155.1 uncultured Eubacteriales bacterium
TTCTTAAGTCAATAATTGATGAAAAAGGTATTAAACAAAACATCTATATTATAAAATGATAATTTATACTAGGCGAGGTGTAAAATATAATAAATATAAGTATGGTGTTTAATCAGTCCTTCACCTTTCACTTTTAGCCATTAGTCAATCTTAGCTATGCGAAGATTATTGGCATAATTTACATAAAACAAACTGTCACTATCAATTTTTTGATAGTGACAGTTTGTTTTATGTTGACTGTTATATATATCGCTCCGTTAAAATTGTTATTCCAGTTTTATTTCATAAATTTAGGTAATAAAACTGTTGCTACAGTTCCAAGACCAGCAATAAGCATTAACCAAAAACCTAATCCAAGAACTGAAAAAATCGAAACACCGGTACCAAACATTGACATGGCTGCTCCGAAACCAAAACTATCGAACATCATAAATACATTAAACAATACAGCGACTCCGCCAGCTACTAGAGGAAAAATAAATCCAAAAGAAGATGCCATTGGTTTTAAATTAGGTACAAAAGCAAAAACATAGTGGCCAATTATCGCAGCTAACATTATTAAAACTATAAGAATTGCAACAATATTTTCTCCCTGGAATCCTAAAGTCAAAAAGTTAAAAGAAATACTAATACCCATCATACTAATGCCTATGTAAGGTAGCAACAAAGAAATAAATAAAACTCCTAATGCAATATGTGTAAATAAATCAAACTTTGAACTTTGAGTCGAAGCACCACCTGCAGTGTTTTTCAACATGTTCATTGCGTTACCCATCATATCGCCAACTGCACCAGCACCGCCAGAGAAGTTAATACCTTTTTGAATATTTGCTCCGCAATTCAAGCACATAGCTTGGTTTTCGTTGACTGGTTTTCCACAAGCTCCGCAATGTGCAGTTCCTGTATTTGCAGCTGAGCCACATTTTAGACAGACATCTTGAACAGACATCATGCCACTACCACAATTTTTACAAAACACAGGCTTTGCTAAAGATAAATCTTTTAACTTGCCTACTTTAATTCCACAGTTTTTACAAATTGTTGCACCCGGTTGAACAGGAGCAGCACAGTTGATACAAAAACCTGTTCCTTGTCCTTTGTTTACTCCACAACTCAAGCACATAGCTTGACTTTGATTCATTTGTTTTCCGCAATTTCTACAAAACATTTTAATTCCCCCATTTATTTGTTATTTAATAATTTATTAATTAAATATGTATTTACGATGTACATTATAACATATTCGTGAACAAAAAATCAAGTTATTTTTTCTTTTAATTATGGTTTGTTCTCAACAAAACTTTCAAGCAAACCTTAAATTAGCGTACAAAGCTAAAATTCATCGTTATCCGGTTTTTCAATAAGTAAATTTAATTTATCATTTAAATCTGTTGAGTTTTGAACTAGTTTCCCAAAACCGTATAGAAATAATGAGACAATCCATGAAATCACAGGCCCGAAAATAAAATAAATAACCGCAAATTGATGTTGGTAAAACGCTAGACCAAATCCCATAGAAAAAATTACTCCAATAACAAAAAAACTTTTGAGAAGGTCATAATTTTATTACCAATATTATTATACATAGTTCACGCCTCCAAATTAT
>CAYJBU010000343.1:0-1215 GCA_964368155.1 uncultured Eubacteriales bacterium
ACGACGAAATGCTAGCTGTTATGATGGACACATGGTTAGTTGAAACACCTGACAATGAGATGCTAATAGGTCTTTATGACGATATGCTTGGTGGAACATATAACGAAAATATCAAAAATTTCGGAAAAGTAGACTATGCGTCACCGAGTTCTATCAACATCTATACAGATAGTTTTGAAGACAAAGACGGCGTTGTTTTAAGCATTGCAAACTATAACGAAAATGCAAGCGAAGAAAACCAAATATTCTACACAGATTATGTAGAGAGTTTAACTTCTGCAATGACCACAATGGTTGACACTATCTCGTATGTTCTTATAGCTTTTGTGGCTGTATCACTCGTAGTTTCTTGTATAATGGTTGGAATTATCACTCACATTTCAGTTATTGAAAGAACAAAAGAAATCGGCGTTTTAAGGGCTCTAGGAGCTTCAAAAGCAAACATTTCACAAGTGTTCAACGCAGAAACTCTAATTATTGGACTTTGTTCAGGCTTAATAGGAATAATTTCGACCATGTTGATAAACATACCTGTAAACGCAATTATTCAAAACCTTTTAGGCGATGCTTCAGTCAGCGTAATCTTGCCGGTTATAGCTTCAATCACTCTATTAGTGATAAGCATTGTTGTAACTGTTATAGGGGGGCTTCTTCCATCTAGAAAAGCTGCACAAAAAGACCCTGTTATTGCACTTCGCTCTGAGTAATTCCCTTAAATCTAAGTAAATTAATATAAGAAAGCAGCCTGACAGATACATATTGAATGTACTTGTCAGGCTGCTTGATTTTATGAAAAAATATTAACCCTTGTTGTTAATTAATTTATGTAGCTCGTCCATAAATGTGTTGATGTCTTTGAACTGTCTGTATACTGAAGCAAAACGTACGTATGCCACTTCGTCAACATTCTTCAATTTGTCCATTGCATATGTTCCAATTAACTGCGATGGAACTTCCCTATCGAGCGAATTTTGAAGCAGGACTTCAATCTCTCCCACGATTTTTTCAAGTGTTTCCATTGAAACAGGTCTTTTTTCACAAGCCCGTAAAAGACCGCTGAGCAATTTGTTTCTGTCAAAAACTTCTCGTGATTTATCTTTTTTAATGACAACCACCGGAACAGTTTCTATAACTTCATAGGTAGTAAATCTTTTTGTGCATTTAAGACACTCACGCCTTCTTCTTATTCTTTCACCTTCGTCTGTCGGTCGTGAG
>CAYJBU010000343.1:1225-1585 GCA_964368155.1 uncultured Eubacteriales bacterium
TATGACCTTGCTTTCCTCATAATTACAAAAAGGACACTTCATCTTGTAACCCTCCGTCATTTATTGTGAACCTATGGCGAAGCACAGTATTCACAAGCTTATTTTATTAATTCTAACATATTTCAACTAAAAAATCAAGGTTTTGATAGTTAAAGCCACAAATCAAGAATATTATTGTCACTTTATACTAATATGATTTTGTTTTTTATGGCAATATAAACAAGCTTTTTTTCTTTTTTCTATATTTACAACAAAAAAAGATTTAAGAAAATAATCATTCAATAGAAATATTTATCTGATTTTTTTGAATATACACGCTTTTTCACTTGATTTACGGTGCAAAATTTAATATAATTAAAG
>CAYJBU010000344.1:0-1557 GCA_964368155.1 uncultured Eubacteriales bacterium
GTGACCGAATGTGACTTTTACATTGACGTTTTAATAAAAAACGGAGTTAAAAGCGAAAGCATTATCCCTGAAGATAAATCCGAATTTACAAGAGAAAACGCTGTTTTTTCAAAAATCATTTTAGATGAGTTAAATATCAATGTTTCTACTGCAATTATCGTGTGCAAGTCATTTCATGCAAGACGATGTTTAATGTATTATAGCCTTGCTTTTCCAAATACAGAATTTTTGGTATGCCCAGTGGACGGATTTGGGATATCGAAAGATAACTGGTATATGTCAGAGTACGGAGTAGAGCGTGTTTTGGGTGAGGTAGCGAGAATTGGTAATCAGTTTAATAATGATTTTTTGGAGACTATAAAATGCAAAAACTTATAACAATAACAGGTTCACCCTGTGCCGGAAAAACAACAGTAGATGTATTGTGATTTGCTTAGTCGTTTGATATTATAGTTACAGAAAATGGCTATAGTTTGAAAATAAATTTTCAAACGCGTAAATGTTGCGTCTTTACCTAATAAAATCCCTGTTAAAAGAAATGTTCTTTCAACTCTTCTTTCAGACGATGTTTGTTTTTAAGTTCTATTAAATTTATGAAACGCACGTGGGCACGCACAGGTTAGCACCACCCTTGATATTTACACCCATGCATTTGATAAGAATAGGAAAAAGGCAGCGAGGGTATTGCATGAGGGATTGGGGGTGTAGAGGGATAATAAAAACATCAGCGTGTAATTTTACAGGCTGATGTTTTTGTTATAGTGCGATAAAGGTAGCTGTTATTGTATTTAAATTATTTGTGCAATGACTCCCATTCTTCTCTTAAAATACCATAACTCACGGAATCGAAATACTCGCCAGCTACTATTCTTGCTTTTCTATATTTGGCTTCAAGCTTTAATCCGAGTTTTTCTGAGAGTTTTACCATTCCAGTATTTCCTGACCAAGTAGTAAGACCAAGTCTTACTATATCATCGCGTTCACTAAAAAGTTTATCAATCCACATTTTAAGAGCAATAAATCCAATACCTTTACTCCAATAATTTTCATTAAATATAATTATACCTATTTCCATCCATTTGGTTTCTTTTGATTTCCAATACCACGAAACTTGTCCTATCAGCTCGTCTGTTTGGATGTCTGCAATCATCAACACATTGTCTCTTGTTATACCTTGTGTTAGGTCATTTCTTAAATCATGAATCTCTTGCATAAGTTCTTCTTCGGTTTGCTTATCAAAGTAAGGTCCGTTAAACTCATGATATTTTCTTGATGGTTTATTAAGGTCATAATATACCTCTAAATCAGTTACTGTTAAAGGTCTAAGTTTGATTTTTGTCATGAATAATTCTCCTTTTATTTAGGAGGATTAAAATATAGTTACCCTCCTGTTTTTTGTATGTGTGAATAAAATCGTATTTTTCATGTAATTCATTCCTTTCATTTAATTTCTATATTATAACGCCAAAGCGATATAAGCCAACAAAATATAGATACACTATATCTGATTATAAATATAATACCACACAGTAATAAAAAATCCAACCGTAAATTGGT
>CAYJBU010000345.1:0-1535 GCA_964368155.1 uncultured Eubacteriales bacterium
TTACCCTATGGAGGAGTTCAGTTTTTAAGCGAAGTTAGCTTAAAGTAGTCGTTATTATATAGTTTTGCTGTTTGGAGCTTTGCTTTTACACAAAATTTTCGGGGATGCCAAATTCATTGATTTCTATTATTGATATATTAATTGGTTTTTCATACCCATGGCTACCAATCTCAGTTTCCGTAGGTTGGGTACTAATAGCAAAAAGCTGTGCAAGAGTTTCTCGCACAGCTTTCGCTGAATTTATTTGGAGTAGGAGTAAGTTCTTATTATAGTTTCTTAATACCGCTTCCGTAATATTTTTGGATTAATAAGAAAGGGTTAGTTCGTCAATTGAAGCATATTTTACTAATTATCACGTATTTATTAGAATATCCTTCTCCAAGAGGGTATATCCTCAACTCCTCTTAGTGCAATAGAAGTTCCATTATAATGAGGTATGCGGTTAGGAGCGAAATCTTTTTTGTCCTTTAGATTATGGTGTTTGTAGTTTTTCTTTATATACACATATTTTATTTTTTTACACAAAGATAAATCGCCATCTAATACATTTGCTTCTAATACGAAAAACTCTAGCTTTTTCATGTTTTTCAAAAAATTTAAATTTGGTAAAACGATATTATTTCCTAAAATTCTTAAAAATACTAAGTTTTCCAATTCCTCTAAAACAGAAAAAACCGTAACTTTAGCACATTTATCTATTTCAAGCGATTTTAATGTTTTTTTAACTTTGCTAAGAGCACTGATATCTTCAAGTGAACGATTGTAACTTAATTCTATACATTGCATTCTCTCTGAGTTTTGTATTCCTTCAAGCGAGGTCATCTTGCACTCTCTCATTACCAAACTATCTAATACTTTGCTATATGATAAATCGGTTAAATCTCGGTTTTTGCCTTTGGTTTTACAGATATGCAACGTTTTTAGAGTTTCTACTTTGTTATAATTCAGTTCGCTCTCGTCACCACCATGCACTGCAAGGTATTCTAATCCATTTAACTTTGAGCAATCAATTTGTGAATGTAAGTTTTTTTCTATATGATAAGAATTAGCGAAACTCATAGCTTCTACCTTTGGATGTTCGTATAAAGGAGATAAATCAAGAGGTTTTGTTATGGTAGTAGAAGCACGAAGCCGAAATCTTTTTAACGTAGGACACTGTTTGAGAAAACTAATGTCGTCTGCTTCAATTACTGCGCTTTCTAGTTTTTCTCTATTTACAGCTTCTATATGGTCTTCAAAACTTTTTTTATAAAACAGCGGAGAATAAGAAGTGTGAGTTAGTTTATAGTTTGGTTTTAGTATCTCTATGGCATCAAGCACTTTAAAAGTACTACACATATGAGAGAATATAAACCCTTCCTCGGTTAATGGGTGTATCCAGTATCCCATAGATTTTAACTTGCTCAAGTGAATTTCTTCTTCTGATAGAATAGTTTCATTTGGTGACACTTCATTCATTTTACTTCATCCTTTGCGTAATATTCGTATTGTTAAGTTAAATGAAAATTGAAGTACAGCTCAATTTGTGGTAAAAT
>CAYJBU010000346.1:0-1519 GCA_964368155.1 uncultured Eubacteriales bacterium
ATCAATGATGAGTTAAATCCACTGCTTATCCCATTTTGGTTAATGAGTTTTGATGAATTAGCATTTTTTTTAGTTGGTGCAACACCGTTAGATGAATCAAGACCAGAGTATAGAAAATTTCGTGAGATGATAACTAATGAAAAAAAGAAAAATTTTAATCTGCTTTCTGGAAATGTAAACCCTGATTTTATTACAGCAGATTCTCCAATACCGTTTAACATAAGAGAATTATGGCACGAGATGAACTGGTGGTTAAATGCGACTTTTTCTGAAGCGGCACCAGATAAGCAAACCAAAGATACTGCTAAGGAAATGGAAAGTGGAGATTCCGCACAATTATGCCCAACTAAATTTGAAGCATATTCAATGAGTAATCAAGCACCATATAAGAGCAAACACCAAGAGATGTATGGATATGAAAAGAAATTGCTATCTAAGCTCAAAGATAGTAGATATGACTTTCTTTTTAATCCAGGTGATTATAAAGATTGCACAACCGATAAAGATTTGCATCATTTATTACAAGAATGGATAGGAAATCCTCAAAAATTAACTATATTAGATTTAAGCAATGTGCCGTTTGAAGTTTTGGATATTACAGTTGGTTTGATTACAAGATTTATTTATGATAGCATGTTTTGGGGCAGGCATGAAAGCTATACAGGAAGAAACAGACCCATACTTATTGCATACGAAGAAGCTCACTCATATTTAGGAAAAAATGATGCTACAAAATATGCAAAAACAGCAGTTGAGCGTATTTTTAAAGAAGGGAGAAAATTTGGTGTTGGAGCTATGGTTATCTCGCAGAGACCGTCAGAGTTGTCAGAAACAATTTTAGCACAAGTCGGGACTTTTATATCATTAAGACTTACAAATTCATCTGATCAGAGTATAGTTAAATCATTAGCCCCTGACAATATGAACACATTAATTAATTTGTTGCCTTCATTACGTATAGGAGAGGCGATAATGGTAGGAGAAGCTATAAGTATTCCATCAAGAATCAGACTACCACTTCAAATACCAAGACCAGACAGCTCAGATCCCAATTTAGTAGATAAGTGGAGTCTTGCTTATGATTCAAATGAAGAGTATTATAAAACTGTTGTAACAAAAATAAGAGAACAAAAATTTTAGGAGGTAGCTATGGAGCGACATTATGTAAATTCAAGCATGATAGATGGTATTGGTTATGATAATTCACAAGGGATATTAGAGGTAACTTTTAAAAATGGTGATGTTTGGCACTATCCTGACTTTCCAGAATATATGTGGTATGAGTTTTTAGGTGCAGAATCTAAAGGTAAATATTTTCATGCAAATATAAGAAAGCAATTCACACCTTCTGGTTATAGAGTGTAAAGGGGTGAGAAATTGATGAACGAAATAAAATGTCCAAAGTGCGGTGAAGCATTTACAGTTGATGAATCAGGCTATATAGCAATCGCTGGACAAGTACGCGATGCAGAGTTTCAAAAGGAGCTTTTAGAGCGTGAAAAGCTAATTAAATCAGAAA
>CAYJBU010000347.1:0-1512 GCA_964368155.1 uncultured Eubacteriales bacterium
ATTGTTGGCTGTGGGCAGAAATCACTTGAAAATTATTGATGAAAATAATACTTAAATAGAAATAGGCTATCGCAAAAAGCGATAGCCTAAATTTTTATGCTTAATTTGAATGTTTCCACAGAAACTTCCCAATTAAAGGCAATGGCCTGTGTTGCTCTTTTAACACATTAGTCATGCCTTTTACTATTAAAGTAAGCCATAAAATCCATATAACTGATATGGAATAACCAATAGTAACGAAAGCTGTGATAGGTATAATATCAAACAAAAAGTTTGAGTGCAATGCGTTGAGCAGAAGCATAACCAATCCGAATACATTGATGATAAAGCCTTGTTTTGCGTGGTTAGTTATTAAAGTTTTATTTTCGTTGTTGCTGTTTTTTGATAGTAAAAGCAAGGGGATAAATAGTAACGGAATATAAGCGATTATTAAATAAGAAAGATTTGGTTTGTTTTCGCTGTTCATTTGTACTCCTAATCAATATGGAAATTAATGTTTAAGTGAGTTTAGCACCATTCTTGAAATGGATTTTTCCTTTTCGGAATAAACACCATCTGAAATCTCCTTGGGGATTGTGTAATTCATTCTTGCTGCTAGCATGTTAATGGCATTGGAAATGGATGCAGAAATACGAGAAGAAAGGATAAATTCTTTTTTCACTAAGTGTCGGTCAATCACGACTTTCAAAATATCTATTCCAATATCATTTAACCAAAATGCAATCAAATCTGCGATGTACATTACTAAAATCGGATTATCTGTTGTTCTCACAATCTCTTTAATTGTGTCATGATTAGACAAAGTATAAGATGCATATGCTCTTACAGTTTCACTTGAGTCTGAGAGCAATGAAGAAATAGACTGGGTTTCACCTTTGTCCGATAAGAATTTTGTGACCATTAGTTTTTCACAATCACTCATGTTCTCGTTTAATACAATTTCTTTGCCTGCCACACAGTTTCTCCAAAGGTTTATTAATGTGTCAAGTGGGTATAGCTCTTCTTTTTGATATATTTCATATGGTGATAAATTATATTTCTTAACGTATTCATGCACTAGTGGTTCAGGCATAAAAACGCCGTCTCTAAATTGCTTGATTTTGCTAAAAAGAGATTCCCTCAAACGAATTAATTCGTCTTGATATTCTGGTTTTACTGCCAGGTTATCAAGCTGGTTCTCATCGGTTTTTATATCGAACAATTGTTCTGAAACTCTTGGCATCTCGCGGAAAAACGCTCGCCTATCAGTGTCAGAAAGGTCATTTATGTAGCTTTCCTTTGCCATAGAGGCGATGAACCAAGGTGCACAATGAATTTGATAGTTGTTAGGTCTGCTAAATCCTGTGTATGAAAAATCACATAGGAAATGAAACCTTTCGTTTCTAAGACAGCGAGAATTTTCAAAAGTTTCTCCAGCTCGTTCATTAAATGAATAAACTTCACTTGGTTCAGGGGATTTATCTTTTCCAAAAAGAATATTTCCTTGCATATGGCTTGGAATATCTGCGCCGA